>NZ_JAMAUV010000031.1:0-43790 GCF_023714155.1 Neobacillus sp. MER 74 | reverse complement strand
CCTCAAGATGAGATTTCCCATAGCGCAAGCTAGTAAGAACCCTGAAAGATGATCAGGTTGATAGGTCAGAGGTGGAAGCGTGGTAACATGTGGAGCTGACTGATACTAATCGTTCGAGGACTTAACCTAATATTTAATATGATGATTGTCAATTATCTAGTTTTGAGGGAATAAAACCTCATATAGTCTGGCAGTAATGGCGAGAAGGTCACACCCGTTCCCATACCGAACACGGAAGTTAAGCTTCTCAGCGCCGATGGTAGTTGGGACACGCGTCCCTGTGAGAGTAGGACGTTGCCAGGCTAGCCCATTTGGGTTATTTTTTTCGTCAATATTTAATATGGCCCCTTGGTCAAGTGGTTAAGACACCTCCCTTTCACGGAGGTAACACGGGTTCGAATCCCGTAGGGGTCACCAAAGTTTTTTCATGCGAGTGAAAATAACATTCATTATTTTGGAGGATTAGCTCAGCTGGGAGAGCATCTGCCTTACAAGCAGAGGGTCGGCGGTTCGATCCCGTCATCCTCCACCATGATTATATTTGTTCTTTGGCGGTGTAGCTCAGCTGGCTAGAGCGTACGGTTCATACCCGTAAGGTCGGGGGTTCGATCCCCTCCGCCGCTACCAATCAATTATTTATTAATATCTGGAGGAATACCCAAGTTTGGCTGAAGGGATCGGTCTTGAAAACCGACAGGCGGGTCATACCGCGCGGGGGTTCGAATCCCTCTTCCTCCTCCATTATTACTTTTTATAATTTCTATCGTCGCGGGGTGGAGCACGTTCGAATAAACTGCTTCGAATAATCTTCAGCGCAACGATTGAGCCGCTGCTTGAATATGCTTTCTGAAATCGGGGCGGTCGTAATACTAAGAGCATGTGAAAACTTCAATTTTTTATTATCGTCGCGGGGTGGAGCAGTCTGGTAGCTCGTCGGGCTCATAACCCGAAGGTCGCAGGTTCAAATCCTGTCCCCGCAATTAAGTTATTTTCAAGCATTGCTTGAAAAAACTCTGGTCTGGTAGTTCAGTTGGTTAGAATGCCTGCCTGTCACGCAGGAGGTCGCGGGTTCGAGTCCCGTCCAGACCGCCATTTTTTTCTAGTAGGTTTCCTACTATTAATATATAGATTATTTTGGCGATTGTGGCGAAGTGGTTAACGCATCGGATTGTGGTTCCGACATTCGTGGGTTCGATTCCCATCAGTCGCCCCATTGATTTTATAATATTGGGCTATAGCCAAGCGGTAAGGCATCGCACTTTGACTGCGACATGCGTTGGTTCAAATCCAGCTAGCCCAGCCATTTTTCTTATTTTTAATAACGCGGGTGTAGTTTAGTGGTAAAACCTCAGCCTTCCAAGCTGATGTTGTGAGTTCGATTCTCATCACCCGCTCCAATATGGGCCTATAGCTCAGCTGGTTAGAGCGCACGCCTGATAAGCGTGAGGTCGATGGTTCGAGTCCATTTAGGCCCATTAAAAAAACGACTTAGAAGTTTCTTACAACTTCTAAGTCGTTTTTTTTTACATTCACTATTTACAAAAAATATGTTTACCAATCCTTTTGATTTGTGGCCGACTCCATATCCAACCACTTGTCGCGGTATCAGGATTAAAATAATATATGGCTCCGCCACTAGGATCCCAGCCGTTGATGGCATCCATAACTGCTTTTTTCGCAGTCTCATTGGGTGTTAAATTAATTTGTCCATCTGCCACGGCAGTAAAGGCTCCTGGTTGATAGATGACACCTGCAACTGTATCTGGAAACGATGAGTGGCTGACCCGATTCAAGATAACTGCTGCAACAGCGACTTGCCCTGTGTATTCCTCACCACGTGATTCCCCGTAAACAGCGTTTGACATCAATTGAATATCATTTTGTGAGAAATTGCCTGTGACATTAGCTGAATTGTTACCTGATGAATTAGTTTTTTCATACTTTGTTGCTTTCACAATAGCTGCCTTTGTTTTAGCTCCTACAACTCCATCTACTGGAAGACCAAATTGGTCTTGAAAATTCCGTACGGCCCAATAGGTATTCCAGCCAAATACACCATCAATATTACTTGTATAAAAGCCGTTATATTTGAGTCGTGACTGCAACTCAATAACATCTTCTCCCGATGAGCCCCTTTGGAGCACTTGACTTGTAAATGCTAGTACGTCATTACTTTGTTCACTAGTGGTGATGAATACAACAAAAAGTACAATAAAAATCAGCCGTGTCTTAATGAAAGCTTTTTCTAGCAAAATATTGCCTCCTAAGAACAGTAATACCGTTATTTTCTTCAAAAATTATCCTCTTATGTAAGATGAAAAAAAGAATACCGCCCGATAGCGGTATCCAAATTACTAGAAATACAATCATATTGTCTCGCAACAGAGCCAGTAACAATTAAATTAGGAGCAACTACTGCATACCAGAACAGAGGGCATTTTATGTTAGGGTACAAATGAAAAGAACGATTATAATGGTTAATCGCTCTAAGTAAAATGTTATTTTAGGGCTTTGCTAACTTTAATTTTCTTTCCCTTAATGGTGGCATTCTCCATTGCCTGTAAGACGAGTGCGCCCTTGCCATTCAAAATATCAACATAGGTCATTTGATCCTGGATGGTGATAATGCCAATATCCTCGGCTGTGACACCAGGGATTTTTGCGATCGTCCCAACAAAATCGACTGCGCGCATCTTCTTCTTTTTTCCACCGTTGAAATGGAGCTTCATGATACCTTGGTTAATCCGAGCAGTTTTATTATTTCTGACGACACGGCGGCCGCCGCTTTTTTCTACAAATGCGTCTCTTCCCTTTGCAACTTCAGTTGGTTTTGGAGCCTCCATTTTAGGAATCTCAAAGCCAATATAGCGCTCAATCGCCCGAACAAATTTCCCTTCAAATGGCGTGGCAAAGGTAATCGCTTTTCCTTCATTGCCGGCTCGACCGGTTCTTCCAGTGCGGTGGACATAGCTTTCTTTTTCCATTGGGACGTCATAGTTGATGACGAGGGTGACATTATCAATATCAATTCCGCGTGCGGCCACATCTGTGGCGATGAGGTAGCGGAAATTTCCCATTTTGAAGCCATCCATTACCGCAAATCGATCTTGTTGTTCTAATCCGCCGTGAAGTCGTTCGCAAGAATAATTCGATTCTTCCAATTCGGAATAAACGGTATCGACATGTTCCTTTGTCCGGCAAAAGATAAGACAGCTATCTGGATTTTCGACAACCGTTACATCTTTGAGCAGGGAAAGTTTGTCTGCTTCCTTGACCTCGATTAACAGATGTTCAATCGTATCTGTCGTGACCCCGGCTGATGCAATTTCGATATTTACTGGATTTTTCATATATTTATGGCAGAGGTTTTCAACATCCTCCGGTAAGGTAGCCGAGAAGACCATGGTGACTCGGTTGGAAGGAAGTTCTTTTATGATCGCTTCGACTTCGTCGATAAACCCCATATTAAGCATTTCATCTGCTTCATCGATAATAAGATACTTTATTTCATCAAGAATGAGGGTCTCTCTGTCAATATGGTCCATGACGCGTCCGGGTGTTCCGACGACGACATGCGTTTTCTGCTGCAGTTCTTCTTTTTGCTTTGAAAAAGGTTCTTTCCCATAAACGGCCATGGCCTTAATCCGTTTAAACCTGCCAATATTCGTGATATCCTCGCGTACTTGAACCGCAAGTTCTCTCGTCGGGGTAAGAATTAATGCTTGTGGCTTTCTTTCTTCCCAGTTAATCATGTTGCAAACAGGGATCGCGAAGGAAGCCGTCTTACCACTGCCCGTTTGCGATTTTACAACCAGATCTTGATTCTTCAATGCCAAGGGAATGACCTCGGTTTGGACCTCGGTAGGTGTGTCATATTTTAAAATGGTCAGTGCTCTTGTGATTTCGTCACTTAAATGATAATCCGCAAAACTTACTTTACTCATGTATTAACCTCATTTATTAGTATTATCCGGCTTACCTTTAGGATTTCTCGCGAAGAAATATCATATGCATAAACTGAATACGCTCCATTATACTGGAAATACACCATTCACCCAAAATAATTTTTAAAATTATTTCAAAAAAAGTGCCTGACACCAGAAGTGTTGGTATATCTGGTGTCAGGCACCAATTTGCTGAAAAATATTATTGTAATGTGACATTTGTCATACCCTGCACATGACACCTGCTACTAACAAGGACAAACTTGTTTCTCTATACTTTGATATAACGACACGAAGAAGGAAGGGAATTCAAAAAATGACCTTACAAAATACGAAGACTCTAAAAAAACAAGTGGCTCCCTTTGAAAAATCAACGACAAAAGAAAGCGTATGGCAGATTATTAATACGGTCGTACCATTTATTGCCTTATGGTACCTTGGCTATTTGAGCCTATCCGTTTCCTATTGGTTAGCACTCGTACCAATCATCCTTGCTGCAGGATTTCTCACAAGGATATTTATCATCTTTCATGATTGCACCCATTATTCCTTTTTTAAAAGCCGGCGCACGAATCGAATCGTTGGCACGATGATGGGGGTACTAACGATCTTCCCGTTCGATAAATGGGGATATGAACATGCCGTTCACCACGCTACAAGTGGAAACTTGGATAAACGAGGTACAGGAGATATTTGGACATTAACAGTAGATGAATATTTAGCAGCACCACTAAAACTTCGTTTGGCTTATCGCTTTTATCGCAATCCTTTGGTAATGCTTGGGTTGGGTCCGATCTATGTGTTCCTTCTTAAGAATCGTTTTAATCGTAAAGGTGCAAAAAGAAAAGAACGTAATAACACATATTTAATCAATATGCTCATTGTAGCCTTAATCAGTTTGCTTTGTTTGGCTATCGGATGGCAGTCATTTCTCTTAGTTGAAGGCTCAATTTTCATGATTTCAGGCGCATTAGGTGTATGGCTGTTCTACGTACAGCATACGTTTGAGGATTCTTACTTTGAAGAAGATAAAGAGTGGGAATATGTGAAAGCAGCAGTAGAAGGAAGTTCATTCTATAAACTTCCAAAAGTATTGCAATGGTTAACTGGAAATATTGGCTTTCATCATGTGCACCATTTAAGCCCAAGAGTACCTAACTATAAATTGGAAGAGGCACATAAAAACACGCCTCCATTACAAAAGGTTCCAACAATTACCCTTGCTACAAGCTTAAAGTCTCTTCGCTTCCGTTTATGGGATGAAGAACAAAAAAACTTTGTAACCTTTAAAGAAGTTAGAGTTTTAGCAAAGAAAAAGTTCACTGTCCAACAAGTGAAACCGGAAATTTAACAACTAAGGGTCCCATTATAACAGGCTAGCTCCCCTTCATTAAGGGGAGTTGTTATTTACATAACAACTGCCGGATAAGGAGAGAGCTTACATGATTCGAATCGTTATTGCAGAGGATCAGGAACTGCTGCTTGGAGCAATGGGTTCTCTCTTGAATTTGGAAGAAGATATGGAAGTGGTCGGTCAGGCGAGCAATGGGGAAGAGGCGCTTTCACTAGTGCATCAACTTCAGCCTGATGTTTGTATTATGGATATAGAGATGCCTGAAATGAGTGGGCTAGAGGCAGCAGAAGCATTAAAGTCATTTGGCTGCAAGGTGATTATCCTAACTACCTTTGCGCGAAGTGGATATTATCGTCGTGCATTACGGGCGGAGGTAAGAGGGTTTTTATTGAAGGATAGCCCTAGTGATGAACTAGCCAATTCCATTCGCAGCATTCATAACGGGGATAAAATTTATAACGCCGAACTAATTGATGAAGACCCCATTGACCAAAAACAAGATATGGAAGTAATCCGCCAACACCACCACCTCAAAGAACATACAAAAATCAACACAGTCAAAAACTATCTCACCACTATACTAGATAAAATAAAATTGCCAACAGGTTAAAAATGAAGGTAATTAAAACAATTAAAACATTGGGTGTCAGGCACCATGTGAAATTTTTTCACATGGTGCCTGACACCCTTTTTCATATTTCAATTATAATAGGGAGAATCATCGGTTTTCTTTTTGTTTGGGCGAATACGTATTGTCCGACGCTTTTCTTGATGTTTTGTTTCATGACATTCCATTGGCGGATATTTTCAGTTTGGAGGTCATTAATGGTTTTCTTAGTAAGGCGGTTAATCTCTTTGAGGAGCTGGTCTGAGTCACGGGCATAGACGAACCCGCGGGTAATCGTGTCAGGCCCAGAAATAATCTTCCGGTCTCCTTTACTAATGGTAATCACAATTACGAGCATTCCATCTTCAGAAAGCTGCCTCCGGTCCCTGAGCACAATGTCCCCAACATCGCCAACGCCCATCCCGTCAACATACGTATCCCCAGCTGGAATGGACCGGGTCTGACGGGCAACGGAATTTTCGATATCAACCACATCACCATTTTTAATAATAAATGTATTTCCCTTTTCTACGCCCACAGACTCTGCTAACATCTGGTGATGATGCAGCATTCGATATTCACCATGAATCGGAATAAAATAGGTTGGTTTCATTAAGGTAAGCATGAGCTTTAAATCTTCCTGATAACCGTGCCCTGAAACGTGCATGCCCGTTGAACTACCCGAGCCATAGATCACTTTAGCACCTAGTTGAAATAAGTTGTCGATGATTCTCGACACATTTTTTTCATTGCCCGGTATTGGGGAGGCAGCTAAGATAACTGTATCCCCAGGATAAATGGAAACATCCCGGTAGTTTCCGCTTGCCAGTCGCGCAAGGGCGGCCATAGGTTCCCCCTGACTTCCAGTACATAGGATGGCAACCTTTTCCGGCGCCAGTTGGTCAACATCCCGTGCTTCGATAAGCATTCCCTCTGGCATGTTTAAATACCCGCGCTCTATCGCAACAGAAACGACATTTACCATACTACGGCCAAGCAGGGCGATCTTTCGATTAGATTTTATGGCAGAGGCGACAACCTGCTGGACACGATTTACATTCGAGGCAAACGTAGATATAAAGATTTTTCCTTCTGCTTTCATGAAGGCTTCATCTAAAGTGCCACCAATCATTTGCTCGGATGGCGTTAGCCCCTTACGCTCGGCATTGGTACTTTCTGATATTAAAACTAAGACACCTTGCTCACCAATATCAGCCATCTTATGAATATCAGAATGTTGATTATTCACTGGTGTTAAATCAAATTTGAAGTCCCCAGTATGAACGACATTCCCCTCAGGAGTATGAAAAACAATGCCGAGACAATCCGGGATACTGTGACTTACTCTGAAGAAGGAAACGGTTGTTTCTCCAAACTCAAGCTTGGAATCTGAATCAATCGTCACGAGTTTCGTGTTGCCATTCAACCTGTGTTCGTCAATTTTTAATTCAATCAGGCCCAAGGTAAAGCGGGTAGCGTAAATAGGAACGTTCAATTTTCTTAATATATACGGAATCCCGCCAATATGGTCCTCATGTCCATGAGTGACAATTAAAGCACGGATTTTCTCCTGATTTTCTACCAAATAAGTAATATCAGGGATAATTAAATCAATTCCTAATAAACTCTCATCTGGAAACTTCCCGCCGCAGTCAATAATAAAAATATCGTCTGCATATTGAACCACATACATGTTTTTTCCGATTTCATTGATACCGCCTAAAGCAAAAATGGATAATTGCTGATTATTGGTTTGCAAGTAAATATCCTCCCTATTCCATGTAAATATGAATAGTATGCCCTTTTGGTTGGACTTTATTGGAAAGGGAAAGTGAAAAATTTCAGTCAGGGTCCGAAAAATAAAAGGCTGTCAACAGTACGGAATTCAAAATTCCCTATGTGTTGACAGCCTACCAGCATTTAAATTAATGTTTTGACTTGGTGTCCAGGTAAAACCACTTGCAATGCCATTTCTTCATCGTGACTCAAAGGCAGCAATGGCAATCGAAGTCCACCAACCTGCACCCCGCTCATGTTCAGGGCTGCTTTTACTGGGGCCGGATTAGGAGCCGTAAATAATGCCTTCATAAGAGGAAGCAGTTGGCGATGAGAGTGAGCCGCTTCTTGGACGCGTCCATTTTTAAAATGATTTATCATTTCTTGCATTTCATTGCCAATTACATGGGAAGCAACAGATACAACTCCAGCACCGCCAATCGCTAAAACCGGCAATGTTAAGCTGTCATCCCCACTATAAAGGGTAAAATCACTAGGGGCTTGGCTAATAATAGAAGCCATGTCATCCAGGTTGCCGCTTGCTTCCTTAACAGCAACAATATTCTCGATTTGGGATAGGCGAACAATGGTCTCTGCGGATAGATTGACCACACTTCGACCAGGGATATTATAAAGCATAACCGGTAATGATGTAGATTCAGCGATTGCTTTGAAATGTTGATACATACCTTCTTGGGAAGGTTTGTTATAGTATGGAGCAACGAGCATGATCCCGTCTACACCTGTTTCTTCAGCTTGCTTTGTTAAACTGATAGATGCCCGTGTATTATTCGAGCCAGTGCCAGCAATAACTGGGACTCTTCCTCTCGCTGCGACGACAACGGCTTTAAATAAAGCGATTTTTTCATCCGTCGTTAAAGTTGGAGATTCACCGGTTGTACCGGCAACGACGAGACCGTCCGTCCCATTTTCAATTAAATAATCTACTAATCTTCTTACTGCGTTAAAATCAACCTCGCCATTTTGATC
The DNA here is from genome assembly GCF_023714155.1 of Neobacillus sp. MER 74. Taxonomy (NCBI): domain Bacteria; kingdom Bacillati; phylum Bacillota; class Bacilli; order Caryophanales; family Bacillaceae; genus Neobacillus; species Neobacillus sp. MER 74. Next base: position 35,119 of record NZ_JAMAUV010000031.1, on the reverse strand, counting down.
AAATGGTGTAACCATTGCGGTTAAAACTTGGCCAAAATTCATTTTTTCTCACCCTTTTAATAAATTTTTATAAAATTTAGAGGTGGGCAAGGCCATTCAAAATTCAACGCAAAAAAGCAACAGTGAGGGTTCACTGTTGCAGTAGAAACATAAATAAAACTAAGTTCCCGTGCGTAAGATAGCCCTCCATATAGTCTCCTATATGACAGTTCTGTATTTATTCAATAGCAGAACCAGCTTCATGATCATGAGAATCAATGAAACTTCGGCAAATTCCCCTTTCTACAACCATCGTTGGACCTCATTATCCTCCAGTTGTGTACTAATGGTCTTTGCACCTCTATCCTCACTTCAAAAGTATTGAAGTAAGAAAAATATATAATTAATAGTAAATATATCAGAATATTCCTTTTGTTTCAAGGGGGAAAAGGAACTATATTTGTAAAGTTTATGCAGTTTCTAACCCCTGTTCTTCTTTTTCTACTTCTAATGCAGATACAATATATGCAAACCCGTTCATCACAAAATAAATAACATCCGATTGAATCTGTTCCTTTTCTCCTAAATAAGTATTTATGATCATACTGATGGAAAAGAAAACTACGAAGGATAATGCAATTTTATTAAAAATCATCAAATTTACCGACCCCTTTATTTAGGATTCTTATGTTAATCATATTTGCTTAAGACGGGTTTTATGTCTGCCGCCTGAAGGGTGGTGCTTGAAATCAATGAGTGCCAGGTGTTGGTTCATTCACCCTGGTTCTTCTTGGAAGTTCTTTCTTACCGTGCAGGAAGTGGTAAAGAACCATCGATGCAAGAACGACTGCACCTAAAATGACATACAAAGTACGATAGCCTGTTAACGGTATAATAAACCCGAGGATGTATGGACCGAAACCCAGACCCGCATCAAGAAAGATAAAGAAAGTGGAAGTGGCCAAACCCATCCGATGGGGAGGAGTTAGTTTTACTGCTATGGCTTGGGTACTTGATTGCAAGTTACCGAAACCAAGGCCGATTAATACTCCTGCTGCTAATAAAATAATGCTGATGTTTGCGGTGCTAAGCAGAAACAAACCAACGGCAAAGGCAATAATACATGGATACATAATATAGTTTGCCCCTTTTAAATCCATTATACGGCCGGTAAGGGGGCGTGATAACAATACGGCAATAGAATAAACTAAGAAAAAGAAACTTGCAGCGCTTACTAGATCAATTTCTATTGCATAGAAGTTAATAAATGAAAGAACGCTGGAATAACAAAAAGCTACTACTAATGTAATAACTGCAATTGGCAATGCATTGGGCTCAATATAATTAGAAAGTTTAAATCCTTTTGTTTCAGTTGGTTGGGGTGTTCCTTCTAATTGAGGCACATTTACAAAGAACGCTGTGACTAAACTAATGATCCCTATTACAAGGGAGAAAATAAATATCATTTGAAAGTCCGTATGCTGGGTCATGTATAGGCCAATGAATGGGCCAATTGCGGTAGCCAATGTTGCGCTCATACTGAAATAGCCAATTCCTTCAGCTTTCCGTGAAGCAGGGATAATCTGGGCCACGATCGTTCCTGTTGCTGTACCAACCATTCCGGCTGCAATCCCATGGAGTAGTCGTGTTATAAGCAGGAAGGTAATCCCGAAATTCAGAAAATATAAAAGAAGGGTGAAAATAAAAAGGATGGAACCAGTGATTAATGTTCTCTTCCTTCCAATAGACTCAATAAATCTACCGATCAAAAACCTGCCAATTAATGAACCAACAATAAAGATTCCTGTGGCAAGACCTGCTTGACTTGTGGAAGCATGAAATTCGTCTACTGCATAGACACCAATGATGACAATTAATAAATAAAAGACTAAAGTGACGAAAAAATTGACCCCGGAAACAATCGTAAAATCTTTAGTCCAAAGTTTAGCTCTTGGTTGATTCACGTTATTAAACCCCTTACTTAATAATATTATCTCGAATGATCCCCATAATCTGGATGGTTTCAAGCTGTTCGTGTTCTGAGATACCTTTTAAGATGTCATTTTCAAACTGATCAATCGTGACCCGAACTTCTATATATACTTTTTTTCCTAGTTCAGTCAGCTGTATCCGCTTTTCACGTTTATCATGGCTAGGAACCTGTTCGACATAGCCCAGTTCCTCTAATCGATTAATAGTCCTAGTAACTGTGGGTTTTTCTACATATAAATAATGAGAAAGATCCACAAGTGTAGCAGGTCCATTATTGGATAAGCAGTGAAAAATAGACCATTGAGCTCTGTGAAGTTGATGCTCAGCCAAATGGAAATTCAATTTATTTTCAAACGGGCGGTAAAGCATCAATAATTGATGAAAGAATTTTTGTGAAGTCTTTATTTAAATCACCTCGAATAAGTCGAATAGTTAGCTAGAGTAATAATTACCCTGGGTAACTATATTAGTGTAACAGATGTGGTTTTATAAGTCTAATTGTGGTTACTAATCAAACGTTTGATTAAAAAGGGCTGAAGCCTTGAGATATATAGATTTATGAGGGTATAGGGTATTTTTGAAAAAACTAACCAAACGATTGATTAAATGGGGGCGAGGCCTTAGTATTGAAGGATTTTTCTGGTGTGAGAAATTTTTTTGAGGAAAAACTAATCAAACGTTTGATTAAAAAAGGTCGGAAAATACCGCTGAAAAACTAATCAAACGTTTGATTAAATAGGGTTGAAGCCTTGGTATATAAGGCTTGTAAGGTATTATTTGTTTTTGTTATTCCGATACAAATACAGGCCGAATCCCAACGTATCCCTGCCCCAGGTCAAATAGGTCCGGCGCCATGTTCGAATCCGCTCCAACATCGCATTACAATCTGGATCATCTGGATTCTCAAGACAATAGTTCTCGACGGACATCGAATAAAGCCACTCGTAATCGTCCCAATCATCATCGTTGGCAACATAAGACCAAAGCGGGATTAATCCTAGTTCCTCGCCAGCCTTAACAGTATCCGCATGGGTTTTACATTCCGACTCATCAGCGCCTCCGAGCGCTTCTAAATACGCAGGACTTGGAGTCTGTTTCCAATATCCCTCGCCAATCAGAATGTAACCATTTTGCTTAACTAGACGTTTTAATGTCTGTAAGGTGGGTTCCATTCCACCTAATGCGTGGGTTGAACCAATACAAATCCCCAAATCATACCCATCTTCCTCGCATCCTTTGACTGCTGAGGCGGCATCTTCCACAATAAATTCGATGCTGCCTTCAGGAATTCTGCCGTGTGCCTTTTGCTTTGCTTCCTCGATGGACCCTTCATACAATTCGATAGCTGTAGCGGCTGCTTGATAATTTTCCACCAAGCGGATTAACAGTTCGCACTTTCCTGCTCCTATATCAATTACTTTATCTTTTGCATTGGAGAGATGATATCGAGCATCTTCATGATCTTGTCTTCACTGATTGGATTACTAAAGGCATGGTCGCGGTGGGCAATTGCTGAAAATTTATTTCTATCCATATATTTATATCTCCTTGTTCATGTGGTCTGTATGAAGCGTATCTTACCCGGCGATGTGAAGCAAGTTAAAATGTAGGGGATTGTAATTTATCAAAAGTAAAACTGAGCAGGAGAGAGAGGTTCTTCTTCATGGGGAGCCCTGCCGGTAAAGCGAGTTGCAATCCATAGCATAATTCTATTTAATAAAAGTGTAGTGCAAAAATTAGTTTGAATGAGGTTATCGATATGAGAGCATTAGTGTTTAATACGTTTGGCGGGCCAGAGGTACTGAAGTATTCAGAAATCAACGAACCTGCTATTGGTCCGGATGAAATACTCCTTAATATGAAAGCAATTGGCCTAAATTTTGCTGATATATATAGAAGAAAAGGTAACTACCATCTCGAGGGGGAGCCTCCATTTATTTTAGGATATGAAGGGGCAGGAACGGTCGCAAAGGTCGGAGCAAATGTTCAAGGCATCCGCATTGGCGATCCTATTGCCTTTGCCGATGTACCACATGCTAATGCAGAGTTCGTGGCAGTCCCTGTAGAAAAGGCGATCCCTCTGCCTGAAACAATTTCGTTTGCGGAAGGCGCTTCTGTCCTATTACAAGGATTAACGGCTCATTATTTAACAAAGGATAGTTATTCCGTAAAAAAGAATGATATCGTACTAGTTCATGCGGCAGCGGGCGGGGTCGGGCAGCTTCTGGTTCAAATTGTCAAACTACTGGGCGGAACGGTAATAGGTTTAACTTCGTCCCTGGAAAAAGCGAAGGCGGCAGAGGAAGCAGGAGCGGATAAAGTGTTCTTGTATAAGGATGATTGGAAAAGGCAAATACTCGAAGCTACAAATGGGAAGGGTGTCAATGTGGTCTATGAATCAGTAGGTTCAACGCTTCAAGACAGTTTTGATGTCACTCGCATCGGCGGGACGGTAGTATTTTACGGAATGGCAGGAGGGGACCCAGCTTTGGTGGATCCAAGAATGTTAATGGATACGTCCAAAACATTGACGGGTGGAGACCTATGGAATGTGCTTACCAACCGAGAGGAACGAATTGCTCGTTCAACCGAACTGTTCGGGTGGATGTCGGAAGGAAGAGTTAAAGTATCTAAACCAACTACCTTTGCACTAAGCGATGGACAAGAGGCACACCGATATTTAGAAAGCCGAAAGAGCACAGGGAAAATATTATTAATACCATAATGCCCTAACAATTAAATGCCTCCACAATGTGGGGGTGTTTATTTTGGTGTCAGGCACCAAAAAAAATTTAATTTTTTATTGCAAAAGCGCTTTCACTAGGTTTATAATATGTATAAATCGATTTACTAAACCGATTTACTAAAACGGTTTATCCTATGATCACAAGTATTTATTTAAAAGGGGATTTTGTTATGAATAATGTAATTGTCCCGATAAACGCATTTGATAGATTTGAAGTCTTGAAGAAGGGGCAAACTTCATTTATTAGGCTTATTGCAGATTCAGGTGCTTATGGAATTGAGATTCGACGCGAATTATTGTCGGACGAAGATCCATCACTACATCAAATTAAACAAGAAATTGAACAATATCAATTATTCACAGTTTATTCGGCTCCGATTGAGTTATGGAAAGAGGACCACCAATTGAACAAGAAGGAATTAAATGAGATTTTGGAAGAAGGAAAAGATCTCGGTGCTAAATGGATTAAAGTGTCACTTGGCCATTTTCAAAAAGGCCAATCTGATCTTATCGAACTGAATACCTTTTTGGATCAGCATCAGGGAGTTCAATTGTTCGTTGAAAATGATCAAACGCTTCATGGGGGGAATATCCATCATTTAACATCCTTTTTTGAAAGCGCCTCCGAGCAGAGCACACCTGTTAAAATGACTTTTGATGCCGGAAACTGGTATTATTCTGGTCAAGAAGTAGACGAAGCCGTCAGCAAGCTTGCACCATATGTCATGTATTTGCATTTAAAACAGGTAGAAGATGATAATGGAGAGTTTATTACGGTGCCGCTGCAAAAAGACGGAAGTCACAGTTGGGAGAAGGTCATGAATCATTTTCCCGCTGAAATGGTGAAGGCGCTTGAGTTTCCCATCGAACCGAAGGAGAGAACACGAGAGTTTGTTCAGATGATTATGGAAAGTGAGGCTATATCATGCAACATTTAGATACAATTACTTTTGGAGAAGCAATGGCGATGTTTATGGCCAATCATCCAGGTCCCTTACACGAAGTCAGCCAATTTACCCGTGAACTTGCTGGAGCAGAAACAAATGTGGCCATTGGACTTGCTAGATTGGGCTTGCGCTCAGGTTGGGCGAGTAAAGTCGGAAACGATGCGTTTGGAAAATTTGTCATCGAACGGATCAAAAATGAAAACGTTGACACTGGGCATGTTTTGATTGACCCACACTATCCGACTGGGTTCCAGTTGAAATCGATGGTTTTAGAGGGCGACCCAGAGGTTCAATATTTTCGCAAAGGATCGGCGGCAAGCCATTTAAACTGCGAGGATTTCAATGAAGAGTACTTTCAGCATGCAAAGCACATGCATATGACGGGGATTCCATTAGCTCTTTCGGAAAGTACAAGAGCCTTTGCAAAACAAGCTCTAACCTTTATGAAAAAGAACGGCAAAAAGGTTTCCTTTGACCCGAATTTAAGACCAACCCTTTGGGCATCACAAGAAGAAATGGTAAGGGAAATCAATGAGGTGGCGTTCCAAGCAGATTATGTGTTACCAGGTATTACTGAAGGTGAAATCTTAACAGGCTTTAAGGAACCTCGTGAAATCGCTTCCTTCTATTTAGAAAAGGGCGTAGAGCTGGTAGTCATTAAGCTTGGGGCTGAGGGAGCTTTTTATAAAACAGCTACAGAAGAAGGCACCGTTCGCGGCTTTCATGTGGAAAAAGTGGTTGATACCGTTGGGGCCGGCGATGGTTTTGCGGTTGGGGTGATCAGTGGATTACTCGAAGGTTTAAACGTTCAGGATGCGGTTTTAAGAGGCAATGCGATTGGTGCGTTAGCGGTTCAATCACCTGGTGATAATGATGGCTATCCAACCAAAGCAGTGTTAGAAAAATATATAGAAAATCAATTAGAGGGAGTGAAATAACATGAAACAAACGATTGCAAAACAACGATGGTTACGTCTTATTCCAATTGCCTTTATCACGTACAGTTTAGCTTATCTTGACCGTGCCAACTATGGATTCGGTGCGGCTTCAGGATTAGCGGAGGATCTTCACATTACTGCTGGTACTTCTTCGTTACTTGGTTCTCTATTCTTCTTAGGATATTTCTTTTTCCAAGTACCTGGTGCGGCATTTGCCGAGAAAAAGAGTGCGAAGGTTCTCATTTTCTGGTCCTTGATTGCATGGGGTTTATTAGCTTCCTTTACAGGTATGATTTCGAATATTAAATTGTTATTTGTGATTCGTTTTTTACTTGGAGTTGTGGAAAGTGCGGTTATGCCGTCCATGCTGGTACTCTTAAGTAACTGGTTTACGAAAGCAGAACGTTCTCGTGCAAATACATTCCTTATTTTAGGAAACCCTGCAACGGTATTATGGATGTCAATTGTTTCTGGTTATTTAGTTAACTCTGTGGGCTGGAGATGGATGTTCATCGCTGAGGGTCTTCCGGCTGTGATTTGGGCATTTATTTGGTGGAAAGTTGTCAATGACAAACCGAGAGATGCGAAATGGTTAACTGAACAAGAAAAGAATGATTTTGAACAACAATTAGCAAAAGAGCAAGAAGGAATTAAGCCTGTAAAAAATTACAGCGAAGCCTTTAAATCAAAACCAGTTATTTTGTTAAGTGCACAATACTTCTTATGGAGCATCGGGGTATATGGTTTTGTTATGTGGCTTCCATCGATTATTAAAGCCGCACCAAATATGGATATTGTAGAAACAGGCTGGTTATCTTCAGTTCCTTATATTTTAGCTATTATCCTTATGTTTGTAGCTTCTTATTTCTCTGATAAAACATTGAATCGAAACGCATTTGTTTGGCCATTCCTATTGATTGGTGCAATCGCTTTCTATGCTTCTTATGCGATTGGAACAGAACATTTCTGGATTTCATTTGTCTTACTCGTGATTGCTGGCGGTGCCATGTATGCTCCATACGGTCCATTCTTTGCCATCATTCCGGAAATCCTTCCGCGTAATGTTGCTGGCGGTGCGATGGCCCTTATTAACAGTATGGGTGCGTTAGGCTCATTTGTTGGTGCTTATATCGTAGGATATTTAAATGATGCTACTGGTGGATTCGGTACTTCATATATCTTTATGGCAGGTTCTCTATTCCTTTCTGCAATTTTAACCATCTTAGCGGTTAAATCGGCAAAAAAGGATAAAAGCAAGCCAAAAGGTGTTAAAATGAGTGCTTAAAAAAGTGGAAGCAGCTTTGGAATCTTTCCAAGGCTGTTTCTTATTTATAGAGGTTCTCATCTTTAAGAACAATCCGTTCGTCATAACTGGAAAGTTAGTAGATTTGCCGCTAAAATGAAGTCAGTGACCAAGAGGAAAGAGGAAGATAGGCATGGAAAAAGTAACAATGGCCGACGTCGCAAAAGCAGCCGGTGTATCAAAAAGTACCGTTTCTCAATACTTAAATAATCGGTTTGAATATATGGGGGAAAAAACGAAACTAAAAATTAAAGAAGCAATTGAAGAACTTGGCTATCAGCCGAATTTTATTGCTAGAAGCTTGAAACAAAAACGAACCTCGATGGTGGGAATCATTGTCGCTAATATTACGCATTATTTTTCAACGGAAATCAGCCGTGCTATTGAGGATTTTTGTCATAAACATGATTTGCACGCCATCGTCTGTAATGCCGATGATGATCCTGAAAAGGAAAAGAAATATATTGAAATGTTACGGGCTAAGCAGGTAGATGGTTTGATTATTTTTCCTACAGGGAAAAATAATGATTTATACAAACGGATGGTCAAACAAGGCTATCCCGTTGTTTTTGTTGATAGAAAAGTAGAGAATCTTGATGTGTTTTCCATCATTACCGATAATACGGATTCTACGTATAAGGCTGTGCAGCATTTGATTGAGAAGGGTCACCAGAATATTGCATTTGTGGTCCAGCCTCTGACAGTTAGTACCCGTATCGATCGGTTGGCAGGATATACAAAGGCTGTTGCCCATGCCGGTATGGAGGTAAATCCAGACTTCATTATCAAAGCGAGTATCCCTGAATTGAAAAGCAAAATTGAACAACTTTTTGCTTTAGATGTTAAGCCAACGGCCATCTTTGCAGCAAATGATCGAGTCTTACTGGCGGTCTTGGAATTTCTAAAGGAAAAGGGTATTAAGCTTGGAAAAGAACTTGAATTGGTCGTATTTGATAATATTCCATTTGCACATTTGCTAGAGGCGCCGATTTCCTTCATCGTACAGCCAGCAAAGGAAATGGGAAAAAAGGCAGCTGAACTATTATTTGAACAAATTAACAAAAGCAACATACCCCCTGAAGTGTTTGTCTTTCCAAGTAGAATGATGTAAAAAGATTTAGTGGTGCCTGACACCATGACAAAGGTTCAGGCACATATTGAAAAACGCTTACAAATGAAGTATAATCTTTTCATAAACCGATTTAGTAAATCGGTTTATCAACAAACCCATATAAAGGAGTTTGATTATGAATATACAACTGGCTTTGGATCGAATGGATATAGCTGAAGCAATCGAATTAACGAAAAAAGTGGAGGATTCCATTGATTGGATTGAGGTTGGAACTTCGCTCATTAAGGAATTCGGCGTAAAGAGTATTAAAGAGATAAAACAAGCCTTTCCAAATAAACAAATTGTTGCAGATATTAAAACGATTGATAATGCCCGTTATGAATTTGAACTTTGTTTTGAAGCGGGAGCAGATGTGGCAACAGTCATGGGAGTTTCTCCACTAGTGACCATTGATACATGTATGGAAGTGGCCAATCGTTATCAAAAAAAAGTCATGATTGATTTATTAAATACATCGGATGAACAAAAACAAGCATTACGGAAATACAATGATGCCATTTTTTGCGAGCATGTGAGTAAGGATCAACAAGAGGAATTAGGCGATCAAAATCAAGGAACTAAGCCTAGTGATTTCTCAGGGTTTCAGGTGGCAGCAGCAGGAGGGATTAAGCTGGGTTCGATAGAGGATCTCATCAAATCTATACATCCAGCAGTGGTCATTATCGGCTCAGCGATTACGAAAGCGGAAAACCCATCCGTGGCAGCGGCACGATTTAAACAAGTTATTTCAAAAACGGAGGAGAAAACGACATGTTAGTAATTCCTACTATTTTAAAAGAAGTAGAAACGGTTCTTAGCCAAGTGGAAGAGGCTCAGCTTCAGGAGTTAGCGGTTCAATTGCAAAAGGCAAAGCGGATTTTTGTTATCGGTGAAGGACGCTCCGGATTAATGGCTAAATCATTTGCGATGCGCTTAATGCACCTGGGAGCAACAGTGTATGTTGTAGGGGAAACGATTACACCATCGATTGCTGAAGGGGATCTTTTAGTGGCCATTTCCGGTTCAGGTACAACGAAAAATGTGGTTTGGACTGCTGAAAAAACGAACTCCCTTGGCTGTCCGGTAATGGCTGTGACGACCAATCCCGAGTCGCCATTAGCAGCGGCGGCAACGGAAATTCTCCATGTACCAGCAGCAACAAAGTATCGACGTGAGAACGAATTGAAAACAATCCAGCCGCTAGGTTCATTATTCGACCAATGTGCACACATTCTATTTGATACCCTATGTTTGCTCTACAGCAAACTCAATGAAGTAGACCACACACTAGCTTTCGGACGACATAGCAATTTAGAATAGGAAAAATGTATGGTGCCTGACACCAATTCGGTATTCACCGAATTGGTGTCAGGCACTCTTTTTTTGTAAGAGAGTGAATACAAGGAATCCAGGGGGTTTTCAAGAATATATAAGTTGAAAATGTATTTTTAATCGGGGGTTATGTCTAAATGAGATATATTTTGCACTCTTAAACAGATATAGACTAGAGCCCATCGGATGTAATAGAATAACAGGGATGAATGGAGGTATTGTACAAATGTCTAATTTACCGAACTGCCCAAAATGTAATTCTGAATATACGTACGAGGATGGAAGTCTTTTTGTTTGTCCTGAATGCGCTCATGAATGGAATTTAGAATCAGAAGCAGAACAAGAAGATCTAAAAGTAGTGAAGGATTCCAATGGAAATGTCTTAAATGATGGGGACTCGATCTCGGTTATTAAAGACCTGAAAGTTAAAGGAAGCTCATCAGTCTTAAAAGCAGGTACAAAGGTTAAAAACATCCGTTTGGTGGATGGAGACCACAATATTGATTGCAAAATTGATGGTTTTGGAGCAATGAGTTTAAAATCTGAATTTGTAAAGAAGTTGTAGAATCAAAGAGCTAGGTAGCATGCCTAGCTTTTTACATAGAAAAAAATTCTAATGTTGCAGGGGTGGGGAATTGTGATGGAAAAAGTACTTATTCTTGCTGAATCAGATTATGGGAAGTTCAAAATCGCATGTGAAAATATACTTAAAGAAATTTTGGATGAGCGAGTGATCGTTAGCCGAATCCCTGCAATCTGGGGGAAGAATTCCCCTAGATTGCATTTAATAAAAGAAAGCATAAAAAATAATAAAATAATCGATGTCTATAACAATTTGGTGTGTAACAATCTTTTGGATGCTCAATTAGCAAAGCAACTACGCTTCATCATTGAAAATCAACTAAAGGGGATCATTCATTTAGGTACGAAGGATTGTATGACGCAGGGGCAATTTTATGAACAGATCATAAGTAAACTTGCTTGTGAAAAGAATATATTACGCTATCAATCTTATCAGGACAAAGATGTTACTTATTATTTTCAACTAACTTCCAATCGAGAGGATCTCCCAGATTTTCTACAATGTACAAACGAGGAGATTATTGGGCACCTAGTATAAATAAGTTAAAGAGCTTGGACGCCCAAGCTCTAAATAACTCTAACAATGACCCATTTCCACGCGATAGTTTTTCTCGATAAGAACTTTATGCAGCTGCTCAATATGATCGTGGTTTTTTGTCTCGACTGAAATCTCAATTTGGGCATAGCCGGGATAAATATCTTTGCCAATTCGATGGAGATTAACAGATTGAACGTTCGCATCCAAATCTGTAATCGAGCTTAAGACTCGTTGCAGTTCACCTGGTTTGTCTTTTAAGGTAATGGTAAAAATCGCATACCTTCCAGATTCAACCAAACCGCGTTCTATAATTCTTGAAATAAAATTCATATCAACGTTGCCGCCGCTTAATACAGCCACCACTTTTTTATCCCTTATATTCAACTTTTCATAAAGTAGGGAAGCAAGTGATACAGCACCTGATCCTTCTACTAATAGTTTATTTCTTTCCATCAACATGAGCATGGTCCTGGCAATTTCCATTTCATCGACGCAAAAAACATCATCCACGTATTTTTGAACAATTTCAAAGGGCTTCAACCCAGGTTTTTTAACGGCAATTCCATCCGCCATTGTAGGAGTGGAGTCAACCATCACAGGTTTATTTTCAAACAAGGACTGCTTCATACTTGGGCAAGCTAGTGCTTGAATACCGTAAACCGATATATCGGGATTTTTTTCCTTAATTGCCATGGCCACACCAGCAATCAGCCCGCCGCCGCCAATTGGACAAACAACCGCCTCCACATCAGGAAGCTGGTCAAAGATTTCTAACCCGACCGTACCTTGCCCTGTCATGATTGCCTCATCGTCAAAAGCATGAATAAAGGTGGCATCGAGTTGCTCTTTAAGTTTTAATGCATAGGAGAGAGCATCATCGAATGTGGCACCCTCTAAAATTACTTCTGCACCATATTGTTTTGTGGCTAGAATTTTACTAAGTGGAGCTCCTTTAGGCATTACAATTTTGCACGGTACTCCAAGCATTTGACTCGAATACGCTACTCCTTGCGCATGGTTTCCAGCAGATGCTGCGACAACACCTTTTGAAAGTTCTTCCTGTGAGAGCGAATTTAGCTTATTGTAAGAGCCCCTTACTTTAAAGGAGCCTGTTTTTTGGAGATTTTCCAGCTTTAAAAAAATTTCATTATGAGCGAGCTGACTAAAAGTCTTCGAATAATCGAGGGGAGTGGTATGAACAATTCCCTTCATTTTCTCACGCGCTACGATGATATCATCAATGTTCAATGTATTCTCTCCTCCGTCACAGAATTCTTCTTTTTAGGATGTACTGGAGCAAATAAACTATGTCATGAAAAGAAGAAAAAGACGCATATGGTCTGTGCCGGCTGTCACTTCTCTGTACAATTGTGCGGTGGATTACTAATGAGTATGGAGACTGCTTTCTTCCATCCAGTAGGCCTCCCGAATATTGATCTGCTTGCGAATTTTCCGGATGATATCGGCAGTGATTTCTCCTTCTTCGTACAATTTCTGAATTTCATCTCGTTCCGCCTGGAATGCCTTTGCACGCAATTCTCTTTGTAAATGCCTGTAATGAGCAGAGTCGGCCCCCTTTTTCGCCAATTTAAATTTCGTGAGCATTTCGCTATATTCTCCAATAATCACTAAATACACATGCTCATTTTCAGGTGTCATCTGGTTATTTAAATACTTAATGGCAGCTTTCGCCATATTCACTTTTAACTGAATCATTTTCTTCAATTGCGCCTGGCGGGTTTCAAGCTGTTGCTGGCTTTTCGGAATGATTAACTGAATTAGTTTGAAGACACTTCTTTTAGCAAGTGTTCCAATAAATAATCTTCTAAAGCGCATCCGATTGGTTACAGCAAGCCTCATCCTCTGAATATGTTCATCGGACAAATAATACGTTTCTCGGTCGATTTTCCCCTCTAATTTTAATGTTTCAATATAAAGGGCTTCAGCTTCCAAGGCCTTCATCCGAATTTCAGTTTCCAGTAGTTTTAAGTGCTCGGGGTTTTTATTATTTTCCATGTTCAGCTGATTTCTAATTTGATTGTATGAGGCAATAACCGAAACCGCAGCACCGCGATTCTCATCGTTCATCAATTCACGAATCGACCGAATAGCGGAATCAATTGTCCGCAGCTTCGCCTCTCGTGCCATTATTTCCCGTTGTTCATTAGCGTTTACTTTTTCTGTCCTAGCAAGAATTGGCAAGAAGATACTGGCCGTTAGGAGTGTGACCAGAATAACCCCAGCGGCTATAAAAATAATTAAAGAACGCTGAGGAAAAGGGGCTCCATCGGCTAGGACATAGGGAATGGTGAATGCTCCGGCTAGGGTGACCGCCCCTCTGACTCCGGAAATAGTGATAATACCAATCGCTCTCATTGAAGGCATTTCGATTTCCTTTTTGAGCCACTCCCACTTCCATGCCGCACCAATCCATAAAAAGCGCAAGAAGAGAAGGGCAGCGGATAGGATGAAAATATACTTACTCACTTCCCAATTATTAAACAACGGGTCCTTGAAAATTTCACTGATAACACTTGGAACTTGCAGACCTAATAGAAGGAACACCAATCCGTTCAAGATATAGATAAGCACCGTCCACGTGTTTTGTGAAACCAATTGTAATTTCATCGCAGGAGATTGATCACGTTCGCGGTAGATGGTATGTACAATCCCTGCCGCAACCACAGATAAAATACCCGAGAGATGAACATGCTCCACAAGGTAAAAAATCACGAATGGGGTAAGAAGTTGAATCAACATGTGGATGGTCACATCCTCCATCCCCAGCCGGCGAATAAAGATTTTCAGTTGAATGATTAGAATGGCTAGAAGTGAACCGCCTGCTAGACCGCCAATCGCAATTACGATAAAACTCCCGCTTGCCTGAGCTAATGAGAAAGCACCTGTAACCGTTGCGGCAACCGCAAATTTAAATGCAACCAATCCAGAGGCATCGTTCATTAAGCCCTCCCCTTCAAGGATATGCATAATCGTTTCCGGTATCTTCACCCGGCTCGAAATAGCACCCACAGCAACGACATCGGTCGGAGAGAGAATCGCAGCCAAAGCAAAAGCAGCCGGCAGTGGAATGGACGGAATCAGCCAATAAATTAAATATCCAATCGTAAATACGGTAACAAATACTAGACCGAGGGCAAGTAGGAGGATCGGTTTTCGTAATTTCCATAGTGCGTGCCGTGAAACATTTTTTCCATCATGAAAAAGCAGGGGAGCGATAAACAATACGAAAAACAACTCCGGCTCCATGGGGATATGAATGCCTAACGGCAGCGAAGCAAGTAACACCCCAAGCGCAATTTGAACCAGCGGCACTGGTATGTATGGAAAAAAGTGATGGATGAAACTAGATAATCCAATGACAGCAAGTAATAAAAGGATAAGTAGAAAAAATTCCATTGCAGGTCTCCTCTCTTAAAGTATTTTGTGTAACAAGGATATTTTTCAACACATAGAGAGGGAAATTTCTTTTTCAAAAAAATAGGCGAACAGTGAAGACACTGTTCGCCACAAAACTAAAAACCGGGCGATTTGCCCGATTTTCCTTTTACACTTCTACCTGTTCAATCTTCACTGTCCAGTTAAACGGATCTTCTTTTTTACCAAGTTGAATGCCGGTCACTTCATCATAAATCCGCTGCGAGAGTTCGCCGATTTGACGATCATTTATGGTAATCGCCTGGTCATTCCAAGTTAATTCGCCAACAGGGGAAATAACAGCAGCTGTTCCTGCACCAAACACTTCTTCAAGCTCTCCGCGTGCATGTGCTTCAAATACCTCTTCAATGGAAATTTTCTCTTCCCGTACAGGAATATTCCAATATTTTAGTAATTCAATCACGGAATCACGTGTTACCCCTGGTAAAATACTTCCGTTTAATCGTGGTGTGACCACTTCACCATTAATTTTGAAGAAGATATTCATGCTGCCAACTTCTTCGACATACTTATTTTCTTTCGCATCAAGCCAGAGAATTTGAGCAAATCCATTTTCATCTGCTTTTTCTTGCGCTTTAAGACTGGCTGCATAGTTTCCAGCAGTTTTCACATGACCCACTCCGCCAATTACCGCACGAACATAATGTTCTTCTACATAAATTCTAACAGGGCTTAATTGGTCTCCATAATAAGCTCCAGATGGCGAAAGAATTACAAGCAATTTATATTGTTTCGCCGGACGGACGCCAAGATATGGTTCCGTTGAGAAAATAAACGGACGAATGTAAAGAGAAGTACCTTCACCATCAGGAACCCAATCTTTTTCGGTTAAAACTAATTGTTTAATGGCTTTTAATAGAAATTCCTCATCAATTTGCGGAATGCATAGTCTTTCGCAAGATTCATTCAAACGTCTCATGTTTTTCTCTGGACGGAAAAGCTGTATGGCTCCATCAGCCGTCCTATAGGCTTTCATTCCCTCGAAGATTGCTTGTCCATAGTGAAAAACCATGGCAGACGGCTCTAAAGTTAAAGGTTCGTAAGGAGTAATTCTTGGATCATACCAGCCGATTTCATGTTGATAATCCATGACAAACATATAGTCACTAAAATACTTCCCAAAACCAAGTGAAGCAAAATCAGGTTTTTCCTTTAATACTTCTCTTTGAACAAATCCAATTTCTTGTTTCATGCTTACACCTCTTATCGATTCTCTACTTTATCTTGATGATTAGTAGGCTTTTTGCTTTGTGGAAATTCTAAATGAAATAAACTTTATTATCTAACTATAACACCTAAGCAGCACTCACTGCCATTCTCTTGATTAAAAAATCGAATAATTCCAAAAATATATTTTTAGAAAAACAAACATAATTCCTAGAAAAATGCCAAAACTAAAAATTAATACTTAGACAGGACAAAGAATAAAGGGAGTTACACAGATGTCATTGGTGATTTTTTCAACCATATGTTCACTTGTGATCATATATTTTACGGTCATGCCTAAAAATTTAAACATACTTGAACTGGCTTTTATCATAATCCTTGTCATATATCTTGATAGCAATGTGATGGATATTGTTATGTTAAATCTTGAGAGCATTCAATTATCAGATAAGATTGCAGGGATTATAACATTTTATCTCACTTTTCTAGTATTATACCCCCTAGTAGTGACATGGAATATTGACCGCCTATATTCCACGGATCATAAGTTAATGAAAATTGGACTTTCGCTTTTTACCATATTGCTGATCGTGGGGTTAGAAAATTTAGCAAAAATAGTAGATGCCGTAAATTATGTGAATTGGAATTGGCAGTATGATCTTATACAATGGGTCACCATTTGGTTATTTAGCATTGGGTGCCAATCCATTCAGATAGTGGAGCTGATAAATGGTAAATGTTTCAACAGAGATAGTAATTAATCTCCTTATTGAAGAGAGATCAAATAAGCAGTTAATCTCGACAACGCCAAACAGTAAAAAAACGCCACAAATGGGCGTCTAAAAAAAATCAAGATTGTTCATTGTTTTCAGCTGCATTTGTAAAAGCATTGGGATCGACCGTGTTTGCTCCATAATCCGGAACATTACTCGCATGCTCCTCGTGATACTGAGACCCGGCCCCTTGTTGATTAGGATTAGTTTTCCCTTTTTGCTGGTTGTTTTGTTGATTTGGCATATACTCACCCCCCTAAATCTAAAGAGTAGTATATGTAGCATTAATTTAATTATTCAAAGCAGGATCTGTTATTAGCTCGAGGGCATTTCAATACCATTTTTTTTACTTGCTATGCCTTCTTTTTTATCGTACTTGATCTGTAATTGCCCTGATGTGTGGTTACAAAATTACTACTTCCGGCTTCCATACCAACAATAAAGAGAAGACAGGCTCCTAAACCCAAAATTAGTAGAAGGATAGTCCAATTGTGAGTTACATCGTGTATAAATCCAAAAAGAGTCGGCCCTATTGCTGCTAATAAATAACCAACTGATTGAGCCATACCGGATAATTCGGCAGCTTGATGTGCGTTATGTGTACGTAGTACAAAAAACAGAGTAGCCAGACCAAACGCTGACCCTATTCCAACGCCGATTAAAATGACGGATAACGGTGCTAAAGAGGTAATGCCACTAAAAAGTCCGGCGTAACCTAAGAGTAAAAAGATTACTGAGAGCCCAACCAGCCAACGTTGATTAGAAAAGCGACCAGCAAGAATTGACACAATTAATGTGGCTGGAAGGCTTGCAAATTGTGTTAATGATAGGAGCCATCCTGCTCCAGATGGGCTAATCCCTTGTTGTTGAAGAATCGAAGGGAGCCAAGTTACCACAACATAAAAGGCTGTAGATTGTAAACCCATGAAAAAAGTGACGTTCCATGCAAGACGAGAATGCCATAAAGATCCTCCTGTATCAAGAGAACTTGTTGTCTGGTGGTGAACACGTATTTGAGGAATCCAGAAAACAATTGAAATGACAGAAAGAAGGACCCAACAAGCAAGAGCACCTCGCCATCCAAATTCTACCCCTTCGGTGATGGGAATAGTAATTCCCGAGGCAACAGCTGCCCACAAATTCATAGACACGGCGTATATACCTGTCATAATACCGACTTTATTGGGAAACTCTCGTTTAATCAAACTGGGTAAAAGCACATTGCATAATGCGATTGCTATACCAAGCACTGCTGTACCGATAAACAATGCAGTTATGTAAGGTATAGAGCGTATGATTATCCCTGCTACTAGCAAAAGCAAGGCTCCAAATAGTGTATATTCTAATCCAACACGACGAGAAATTTTTGGAGCAAGGGGTGAAAAAAGAGCAAACGCAAGCAATGGTAAAGTAGTCAACATACCTGCTAATGTATGAGATATTCCAGTATCTTGGCGAATCGTTTCAATGATAGGGCCTACACTTGTAAGGGGAGCCCTAAGGTTAGCGCCTGCAAATATGATTCCTAAGATGAGTACCCAAATTCCCAGGGGAAGGGAAGCACGTTTTTTAGTGATGTTGCCTTTTGAAGTCATGGAATTCTCCTTTACCTTTCCTGGTTATATACAGGCAGATTGTATGAATATTTTATTAGATTCTACTGATTTTCTCTTCTACTACTCCATTTCATTATTTTTCCAAACATAAAAACAAGCTGTTAAGGAAAAACAACCCAACAGCTTGAAAGAATTAATGGATCTCCAGACATTGAACCATACCCGAGAAAATTTGCTTCCTCAGCCTACATTTGTACCATAATTTTATCATTTTCAACGGATACTTGGTAGATTTTTACCTTGTACCTTGGATCCCCAAGACATTCACCATTATGGATGTTAAACTCCCATCCATGCCAAGGGCAGAGTAATACCTCACCTTCCATGCCGTAAATGTATTCATGCGGTTTTGAAGGCAATGTCGTTCCTGAAAATGTACCTTTGCATAATTCAGCTTGTTCATGGGGACATACATTACGAATGGCGTGATAGTTGCTGCCATCATAATAAATTCCAATACTGCGTCCATTAACCGTCACAATTTTACAACTGCCAACTTCAATATCCCCAACTTCTGCTACTGCATATTTAGGCTTTACTTTTTGAAGAGCTTCCGTCATGTCGATTGACCTCCCTGTTCACTTTATTTGGCATTAATATGATACAATTCAGCTGCGTTTTCGTATGCTACTCGTCTACGCATCTCTTCTGGCAGTTTACTAAGTACAAATTTTGGATCATCATTGTCCCAATGCGGATAATCTGTTGCAAACATGACTGTTTTTTCAGCTCGCATTAACTGAAGCATCTGGATCATTTCTTGAAAGTTTTCCGGCTCTTCAATAGGCTGTGTCGTAAAACGGTAATGATCCATGATATATTCACTTGGTTTACGCTTCAACCAAGGAACCTCTTTTCGCATGGCAATATAGTTCTTATCCATCCGCCACATTAGATGCGGTAACCATCCTAATCCACCTTCTACTGCAACCACTTTCAACGTCGGGAATCTTTCAAAGACACCTTCACAAACAATACTGTTTAATTGTGACATTTGATGAATCGGCAAAATGTTGTGTCGCTCTAAATTTGTTGTCGGCTGTCCTACCGCTGAGATAGGCGGAGTATTAATCCCTTCGCCCTCTCCTCCACTATGGAGAGCGATTACCAAATTATTTCGTACAGCTGCCTCGAATATAGGGTAGAACCATCTTTGACCATAAGGTTGGCTTGATGCTGGACTAATCACTACTTGACATACTTTTGGGTGCGATCCGAGGCGATCGATTTCTTTTGCTGCCAATAACGGGTCTTGTGTTGCGATAACAATAGATGCTAACCAGCGATCATCATTAGCGATCCAATTATCCATGGTCCAATCATTAAATGCTGTAGCTATCGCAGCGGCATAATCCGGGTTATTATGTGTGGAAATGGTTAGAAGACTACCAGTTAATATACCTTTTGTAATGTTATATCGATCAAGGAAGTCCTTTTTTGCATATTCTGGGTCTGACCCTGGAGTCATTCCATTTCCAGGTGATGCATCTCTGCGTCCCAAAGGGATTGGTCTCCAAACGAGTGATGGAAATGTACCGCCTGGCTCCTTTAGTCGATCCCACCATACTCTAGGCATATAAGGCTTTAAATCCTCATAGCTGTGTAATGTTTGATGGACATCACAATCAATAATTCCGTAATCAACGCCCGGTTTGGATGACCTCTTTTTCATAGTTGTCTCCATACTTTCATTACCTCCATTTATTTTATAGACTTCCGGCAAGTTAAGGTGTTACCGTGAAATTGCTTTCCCCATAAGTTGTTTTTGGGATCATCAACTATCGAAATTTCATATCCGAATGAAGAAAAAATTCAAGCAAATTACACAGGATCATAATGGCTCGATCGGTCTCATTTCTGGACCAATCGACCTGATATGCCCCCGTGCATTCGGTGCAAATCAAAAATGACTAATCCTGTACCAATAATTATAAGAGATTTAACGAAGGATAGTTGTTACCAAAACGTTCATTGGTTATCGATAATCCTTGTTACAACTCTATATTTCTGCCATCGCGCATTGCGAAAAGAGAAATGAGAGAAATAACACCCGCAATCACTAGATAAAACGCTATAGGAACCCAAGAATCGTTAAAAACATTTAACAATGCAAGTGCAACCATAGGAGCGGTACCTCCAAACACAGCTGCACCAATCTGATTTCCGACAGAAATACCAGTCATACGTACATTTGTACTAAAGACTTCCGAGAACATTGTTCCCATTACGGCCTCAATCGGAGCCCATATAATTCCGATCGCAATAACGGTGGCAACCGTTAACCATAGGGCAGACTTAAGAGTTAACAGATAATAGTACGGGAAGGCAAATACAATCAACCCAATTGTTCCACCCATATATACAGCTTTTCTTCCCACTTTGTCTGACAATTTCCCCATCAAAGGGACCATGAAAATCGTTACTAAATTAGCAATTGCAACTGCATTCAGCACTGTCGACGTTTCATAACCAAGATATCCAGTTGCGTAAGCGATAATAAATGTTGCGAAGATGTAATATGGTCCTGTTTCTACAAATTTAGCCCCTACAGTAATTAACACAGCCTTCCAATGATAACGGAAAGTATCCACGATTGGGAGTTTAGCAATGTTACCGCTTTCTTTTGCCTTTTTAAAACTAGGCGTTTCATCTATACCGTTACGAATCCAAAGGCCAATGAAAATCAATATAGTACTTAGGAGAAACGGCAGGCGCCATCCCCATGATAGAAATTGTTCTTCTGGCAGCTTATTTAGCAATGAGATAGACATTACTCCAAGCAGCATTCCGACTGGTACTCCGAGTTGTGGGATACTGCCATAAAACCCGCGGTTTCCCTTTTTTGAATATTCAACCGCTAATAGTACAGAACCGCCCCACTCCCCGCCAATTCCAAGCCCTTGGCACAAGCGCAGAGTAATAAGTAAAATTGGAGCCCAAATCCCAATAGTATTGTAATTTGGTAATAAACCAATCAAAAAGGTAGCTCCACCCATCAAGGATAAAGTTAGTATCAGCGTTTTCTTTCTCCCAATTTTATCGCCAATATGGCTAAAAATAACTCCACCTAATGGGCGAATGAAAAATGAGAGGCCAAACGATAGATAGGAAAGCATTAACCCAACTACCGGATCGTGACTCGGAAAAAATAGTTTATTAAATACTAGAGAAGCCATTGACCCATAAAGAAAAAAGTCAAACCACTCAATTGAACTTCCAACCATACTGGCTAATAAAGCTCTGTTTGTTCCTTTTTTAGAAACTTCTTTTGTAGAAATTTCACTCTGAACAACCTCGGTCGCACGAGCTTGTGACATGTACATTCCTCCTCTATAAATGTTGTTAACATTTTTACAATGAATATAGTGTTAAATAGTTAAAGGACATAATAGCTACAAATATTTCGTATATTTTTTCGTGTTGAAAGGAAAAGAACTTCCCTCTGAAAAAAAGTAGTAATTTATAATCTCTTGGAGGAATGTCATGATGGTCGTGTTCCCTATTATTAAATAATAATTTAATAGAATCGCATGATTAAAAGGTTTTATCAGACAAAAGTAAGCGTTCACATTCTAATTAAAGGCATTCCTGCCTTTTTTGACCCAGCAACATTCTATTATGTATAGCCTATTGGGAAAGTTGAAGGTCGTATCCTAATGCACTGTTTACTCTAGAGGTAGTGGCAAGTAGATGTTTTACCAACTCTTTCTGTTTAGACAAAATCCTAACTGTTGGTCCACATATACTAATGGCAGCAATAATTTTGCCCTGACGCGAAAAAACAGGAGCAGCTACACACGATACACCACTTTCAAATGTTTCATACGACAAATAATAACCTTTAAGCCTTACCTGTTCCAATTCCTCACGAATTTTGTTTGGATCAACCGTTGTATGAGGAGAAGAAGGTTCCAATTTTGCGGTTGATAGATAGTTTTCAACCATTGTTTGGTCACTGTAAGCTAATAACACTTTACCTAATCCTGTCGAATGAGGAGGTGAGGTTAAAGATAAATGGAATTGCAATCTCAAGCCAGACTCTTGATTCATGATTCGTTCCAATAGAACAACAACATTTGAATCCATTACCCCTAAGTGAACCAGTTCTTTAGAGGTAGATGATAATTCAACAAGATGTGGATGGGCTATTTTCCGAATATCCAGTCTGTTTTCAAATGCAGTGGCCAACTCTAAACAGGATAACCCCAGCTTATACTTTCCTGTATCGCTATCCTGAGCAATAAACCCTTTGTCTTTTAAAGCATCTAACAATTTGGATAAATAACTTTTTTTGAGGTCAAGTCTCTCAGCCATTTCTCCCAAACTACAATCCTCGTGTTTTATAAAAAACATTAAGATATCTAATGCGTGGGAAACATTTCCATAGGATGCACGCTTGTTTTCCGTCACATATATCACCTCCTCGACAATTAATTTAGTGAATGGCGTTACCCATTTTCCACTGGGTAAATCGTAAATTAAAAAAAATAAAAAATCAAGTGTATTTTCTGAGATTTGTGATTATTTGCATAAATACCCGATGGGAGTTTTCAAAGTAAAGACTGTACAAATGCGATTGTAGCAGGGGTTATGACCTAAACAAATTATGAAAAAAGGACAACTTCCAAAAGGGAAATTGTCCTACAACATGGTCGTTTTCAGTCAATATTTAATTTTTTTATTGGAAGGTGATATTCTCTTTTCGTATGTTCTCCCGAGTCACTTCCAAAAATGCGCTTAAAGCGGGTGACATCCATTTGTCTTTGTGCCAAACTAATTGAGTGACGATCGGAAAGTCAGATCCAACCCATTTGAGTTCCGCAAGTCGCCCCTGAGCCACTTCTGTCTCCACTGCAATCTTCGGCAGAGCTGCTATTCCGATACCTGCCATAACACATTTTTTTATGGCTTCTACATCACCAAGTTCAAGTTTGCTTAATGGTTGTACACCAGCCTCCGTCAGTGAATCTTCAAATAAACGACGGTAATCGCATTCCTCTGTCACAAGTAGTGGCTGACCATTTAAGTCTAAAGCAGTTACTTTCTGCTTCTGGGCTAAAAAGTGATCTGGATGACTTACAATCACAATAGGCTCTGCAACTAGCGGTTCAACAATTAGGTTATCCGCAACAATAGGAGTCATAGATATTAACACTGCATCTAAAGCACCTTTAGCAAGAAGGCCACCGAAGTCCGCTTCAGATATTCCAGGACGAAAAACAAGTTGTACTTTAGGGAAACTATTTTGAAATTGTCTCAACAATGAGGGCAAACGATATGTGCACTGTGTTTCCGAAGCACATATGGTCAGTGTCCCGCTTGGTTCAACATTTTCCCCTATAATCATCTTTGCCTCTTCAGCAACCCCAAGAATCTTATCCGCATATAACTTAAAACGGTGGCCTGCTTGACTTAAGATCACCCTTTTTCCTAATCGTTCAAACAGTGGAACACCAAGCTCGTCTTCCAGTGACTTAATTTGTGCAGTGATGCTTGATTGGGCAAAACAAAGAATTTCCGCGGTACGTGTAAAATTCAGTTCTTGGGCTGCAGTTTGAAAAATCATCAACTGTTTTAGTTCCATGGCTACCTCCTAAATCGGTTTTAATGATGATAATAATCAGAATATTCGTGTAGACCGATTATATCATTTCTTGTATGCTATTTGTAAGCGTAAACACTAAATTGCAAGAAAATTATTAATATTTTTTAACATTTTTACTTTTGTGAGGTCTTTTCCTTGCTGCATCACGTCGAACAATGAGTAAGCTCGTACAAAGTTAGTTCTATTCCCAAATGGGATGATTCACTTGATTACTGTCAAAATGGGCTTGAATCTAAAAGTAGAGAGGAAGTTAACTAGACATGTCAATGAGTTATAAGTATTTTATGCCAACCCGAGTGGAGTGCGGAAAAGGGATATCAGAAAAAACAGGAGAAATGGTAAAGGAATTAGGTGTTACTAGCGTTCTAATCGTTACAGATAAAGGGGTTAGGGCAGCGAATCTTTTAGAAGGAATTGAGAAATCGCTCCTGGCTGCGAACTTGCGCTATGACATTTACGATGAAGTAGAACCAAACCCGTCAGCTGAAACAATACATAGAGGAACTGATTATCTCAAGCAACTTAATCATGGTGCTGTGTTAGCTATAGGTGGTGGAAGCAGCATAGACACTGCAAAGGGAATAGCCGCGATGGCTACCAACCCCGGCCATATCTTGGAGTATGAAGGGGTGGGCAAAATTAAAAGGCCGCCACTTCCAATTATCGCAATACCGACAACGGCAGGAACAGGGAGCGAAACTACAAATTCCACTATTGTAACCAACAGAGAAACTCACTTTAAATTAGCAGTCCTTAGCCCGATGTTGTTTCCAACTCTGGCCATACTGGATCCGACTCTTACTTTGAATCTTCCACAAGAAATCACAGCCGCGACGGGTATGGATGCTCTAACCCATGCAATAGAATCCTATACATCCAAAGCAGCGAGCCCAGTGAGCCAGGGATTCGCGATGCAGGCGATTAAAATGATTGGCGAAAATTTAACCAAATCTTACTTCGTAGGAACGGATATCGAAAGCAGGGAAAAAATGCTGGTAGCCTCTATGATGGCTGGCGTTGCGTTTTCCCAATCACGCTTAGGGAATGTTCACGCTATCTCTCATACGTTTGGCGGAGTCTTTAACATTCCGCACGGTATCGCAAATGCAGCGCTATTGCCTTTTGTTATGAAATTTAACTTACCAGCATGTGCCGATAAATATAAAGATATCGCGATCGCTTTAGGAAAGGATGTTCGCGGATTATCCATACAGGAGGCTGCTGGAAAAGCAATAGAATCTGTTATTGAAATGAATCAAGCCATGAAAATTCCTTTAAATATTAAGGAGTTGGGCGTCTCATTAGAATATTTGTCTAAATTAGTAGAAGATTCAATGAGGAGCGGAAACGTTCTTATTAACCCTAGACTGACAAGGCCTGCTGATATTAAACAGATCATTGAAAATGCTTACTATGGTAATTTAGAAGAGTTTCAAAAAGATATATATAATAAGGAAGAAACATTAATTTTGGCATAAGGATTATAAATTCCGTCGATACATTTAACTTTTGGCAAACTGATGTACAAATCGATTAACGAGGAGAAGGAGATTAATTATGGTGAGTATTGTTGAAAACAGTGTATTAACCTATAAAAACTTTATTAATGGAGAGTGGACTGAGTCATCAGCAAACAAAGTGACTGGCAGCATCAACCCGGCAAACAAAAATGAAATCGTTGGCTACGTGCAGTCTTCCTCTCAAGAGGATGTGGATGCAGCCGTAGCAGCGGCTAAGCAGGCGAAAAAAGCATGGCGAAAACTTTCTGGAGCTGCAAGAGCCGATTATTTATATAAAGCAGCCAATATAATGGAAGAACGTCTTAGTGATATTGCAGAAACAATGACAAAAGAAATGGGAAAAACATTCGCAGAGGCAAAAGGGGAAACGGCACGCGGGATAGCTATTCTTCGCTATTATGCTGGCGAGGGGATGAGAAAAATCGGTGACGTTATTCCATCTACGGATAGTGAAGCGCTCATGTTTACCACACGTGTACCTCTCGGTGTGGTCGGTGTTATTTCACCTTGGAACTTTCCTGTAGCTATTCCGATTTGGAAGATGGCCCCGGCTCTAATCTATGGAAACACGGTTGTGCTGAAACCAGCTCAGGAGACTGCTGTTACCGCTGCTAAAGTAATCGAGTGTTTTGCCGAAGCAGGTATCCCAGCAGGGGTTGTAAATTTGGTCACAGGTCAGGGAAGTGTTATTGGTCAGAGGATCATTGAACATCCTGATATAAATGGCATCACTTTTACAGGCTCCAACACTGTAGGTAAAATGGTGGGACAAGGAGCTCTTGCGCGTGGAGCAAAATACCAGCTTGAAATGGGTGGTAAGAATCCTGTTATTATTGCAAATGATGCGGATCTTGATCTTGCTGTGGAAGGCACGATTAGCGGGGGCCTAAGGTCGACCGGACAGAAATGTACGGCAACAAGCCGCGTTTTCGTACAGACTGACGTGTATGATGAGTTTAAGGAAAAGCTCTTGGAAAAGGTTAGTGCACTAAAAGTTGGATGCGGAATGCAAGGGGAAACGTGGATGGGACCGTGCGCTAGTGAGAATCAATTAAATACGGTCCTATCATACATTCAAAAAGGGAAGGAAGAAGGAGCGACCCTCCTTTATGGCGGCGAAAGACCAGCAGAAAACGGAATGGAAAACGGTTTCTTCGTACAACCTACGGTGTTCGAAAATGTCACAAATGACATGATTATCGCACGTGAAGAGATTTTTGGTCCGGTTCTTGCATTAATTAAAGTCGATACCCTAGAGGAAGCATTAGAACAATCAAATGATACAGAGTTTGGCTTGAGTGCATCTATTTACACGAAAAACATCAGTAACATGTTCTCTTTCATTAACGAAATGGAAGCGGGACTTGTAAGAGTAAATGCGGAAACAGCAGGTGTTGAACTCCAAGCTCCATTTGGCGGAATGAAGCAGTCCAGTTCTCATTCGCGGGAACAAGGGCAGGCTGCGATCGAGTTCTTTACTTCTATTAAAACGGTGTTTGTAAAAGCATAATCATAAGTTAATAGGAAGTCCCTCGTTTTTTTACGAGGGACTTCTATTTATCAAGTATCCGGATGAGCTTTGGTGACGCCATAAATCGCTGCATAAAGTCTGGGCTGAAAATGATAATTGAAAAATGAAAAATAAGGAGAGCTTACATATGAATTTAAATTTACAAGGGAAAAACGCTATTGTAATCGCCTCGAGTCAGGGCCTTGGAAAAGCCATCGCCGCACAATTAGTAGAAGAAGGAGTAAACGTGGTGATTTCGAGTCGTGATGAGAGAAAGCTGCAAAAAGTACAGGAGGAATTATATCAGCTCGGGAAAGGAAGGGTCGCCTATCATCGTGCCGATATTACGAATCTAGATGATATCCATTCATTGGTACAGTTCACCCGCGAAACGTTTGGAAAAATCGATATTTTGATTAACAATGCGGGGGGTCCTCCTGGGGGGACGTTTGAACAGATTTCTAATGAAGATTGGCAAAAAGCATTCGAATTGAATCTCTTTAGCTACATTAGAATTATCCGTGAAGTGCTGCCTGACATGAAGCAGGGTGGAGGAAGAATTATTAATATTGCTTCCACATCAATTAAACAGCCAATTCCAGGCCTCATTCTTTCTAATACATTCCGTCTAGGAATTGTAGGGCTGACTAAAACACTTGCTGAAGAACTTGCACCTTATAATATCTTAGTTAATACAGTTGCTCCAGGCAGAATCCAAACAGACAGGACGACTCATCTTGATCAACTGAATGCTGAAAAGCAGGGGATTTCCTTAGAAGAAGCAGAGATTCAGTCTAAAAGAGCCATACCTTTAGGAAGGTATGGCACACCCGAAGAATTCGCCAGAGTTGTAACCTTTCTTGTATCAGATGCAAGTACATATATAACCGGTAGTTCTGTACTTGTAGATGGCGGGATGGTTACGTCCATATAGTTAGCAGAAAAGAGGACAGTGGGCAAAATGCTCCCTGTCTTGTTTAAATTCATTGGTAAATTGAAAATGTTAAACAGTTAGTAGTTAAGGTGATAAATGAAACCAATCTCTTCGAAGTAATTTCCCAATGAGCGATGATCAGTCTCTTTTGGTGTTCGAGCCATTGAACAGAACGATCAGCGGTGCATGGTCCACATTCCAATATCCTTAAAGCCCAGCCGCTTATAAATCCGGCCTGCTTCAGGATTATCATAAAATAGGCAAAGGGTTTTGCCCTCATTTAGGACATCCTGAACCACTTTTTTCATAATTGAAGAGGCTAAGCCTTTTCGGCGATACTCTTTTCTGGTGCAGACACCGACAATCATTGCCGACATTGAATTTTCCGCTGCGGTTGAGACGCAAGCGGTCATAACCCCATTTACTTCTGTAAAATAGGTTCTTGATGTATTCGCCTCAATAGACTGTACCAATACGTCCCGGGCATCCTCTCTGACATGAAATTCTTCAATTGATTTGCGGAGTTCTAAAATTTGATCGACGTCTTCGATGCTAGCCTTTTTATATACGATATCGTCAGGAGACAGGAATTTATTGGTACGACACTCGGCAAAATAAGTCACTTGCTTTTTACCAAGCCGGAGCTCATCATATGCTTCAAATTTTGCTATAATATCTGATTTTCCAGATAAGAGAATGGGCTGGCTGTAGTTTTTCATAATCGATACAAAGCCGCCCGTATCGAAATCCCCTTTTGCATAAGCTATAAAAGATTGATGGAACCTTAGAAGTACGGCTATTATTATATTCTCTTCATTAAATTCGGCCCAGAGTTCTTGGGACTCCGAAGAATAACCGAATGCCTCAATATCCCCGATGATAAATAGATTTATAGATGGTTCCTCACTTAAAAAAGCAAGAACCTGTTGATGGTCTTGGTCCGTAAGTTTTCTAATCACGGCAACTCCCCCTTATTTTCAAAAGGTAACGAAATAATTGGAAAATTTCAAGTGTTTTGTAGAATTCTAGAACCTAAACCCTGAATTTTTCCAGATTGTTGTGAAACAAGGGGGAGTATCCATAAGTTTTAATATCTGAATAACTGAAAGTTATCCAAAAAAAGTCATACCCACTATCTTGTAAGCGTATAAATTATTGTTGAAGTTTCTAAAATAAGATTGCTAGTAAAGGGGATTATCGATGAAGAATAGAATTGACCCTGAATTGAGAGAGACACTCGAATTATTTCCACCGCTTGATTTGGACAACCTAAAAGAATTTAGACAGTTTATGGCGGAGGCGGCAGATTCTATCGAAATACCAATAGACGAGCATGTTGCTATTTATGACCGGATGATTCCTGGTCCAGAGGCTAACCTTGAAGTTAGGGTACGAATTTATGAACCAAAAGAAAAGGATGAGAGATTGCCTGCTCTTTTATGGATTCACGGCGGCGGATATGTCCTTGGAACACCTGAGGATAATGATGCTTTATGCCAACAATTTGTCATTGATGCGAATTGTGTGGTCATTTCTGTCGATTATCGATTAGCTCCAGAGGATCCATTTCCAGCAGGCTTGGAAGATTGCTATGCTGCCCTAAAATGGGTTTCTGAAAATGCTGATGACTTAAGTATTGATTCGTCCCGCATTGGAGCCGGGGGGGCTAGTGCAGGCGGAGGCTTAACGGCGGCCCTCGCACTATTGGCCCGCGATCGAAATGGTCCAAAATTATGTTTCCAAATGCCGCTATATCCGATGATTGATGATCACAATAATTCTCCATCTAGTTTGGAGATAACCGGAAATATGATTTGGAACCATGACCTCAATGAAAAAGGCTGGTCCATGTACCTCAATGGGGAAAATCGTACAGAAAATGTTTCAGAATATGCGGCGCCGGCGCGAGCAACCGACCTGACAGGGCTCCCATATACCTATACGTGCGTAGGGCAATTAGATCCATTCCGTGACGAGACACTTACTTATGTAACAAAGCTCAGCCAGGCTGGCGTTGATGTGGAATTCCACCTTTATCCTGGATGTTATCATGGATTTGAAGGACTAAATCCGAACGCTTCTATTAGTCAGCGTGCCGTTGCTGAGTATGTGGGTGCTGTAAAACATGTACTGCACCGGAAGATAACAGTGAAAAATAAATAAACGTAAAAAAAGGCGAGCATTAGCTGTTCGCCTTTTTAACATTAAGTAGAGGTTCTTCTACTATCTAGATGGTGGGTTGCCGCTTGTTAGATGAGCATCAAACATATCAATTATTTCTAAGAATCTATCAGCTTCACGGTAAACATGATCTGCTAATAGCGGATGAATGATACTCTTTATTTTACATTGTTCAATTAAATCACGAGCGGTTTTCTTGAAGTCCCTTAGAGAGGAAACCGACACACGATTTTGATCAAGGAATTGATCTAACATAGGAACGGTTTGAGATTGTGGCTTCATAGAATCTAAGTCTCTTGCTTGATACAGCAATTGATCAAAATCATTACTGAAATCACGCGCTACATCAACTAGTTTCCTTTCTGACGGATCAAGGAGATGACCAATAAATTTGGCATGGTCTGCCATAATCCTTAAGAAGAAGACATTTTCTTTAATAATTGCATCTGGAAGCGATTGTAATTTCCCTTCATTTAATTCAATTAAGCGCTTTCTAAAATAATTTGCTTCCCGACTGGTATGATCAACTAATAGAGGGAAATTATTTGCTCCTGGCATTTTACATGTGAGAATTAATCCTAGGATCTTTCGTTTAAATACAAAAATATTGCCTGCCGCTTGCTGGACTTCTGTATTAAATCGTCTTATTTGTTCAGGATCGGTTTGATTGTTAAAGGAATGTGCTCTTTGTTCGATGTTTTCAAATATTCGGTAGAATTGATTGGCCTCCTGAATTAGTTGTGTGTCGTCTGCTCTAAAACCTAATCGAAGAAATAAAGAGTGCTCTTTCATAATCCTGGCCCAAAAACGTATTTCATTTAATGATCGCTCAACAAATAATCTGGATGTAACACCTGTATCAGGATGTAAGCCTTCACCACTATGCATTACGACCCTCCTAATAAATATACTACTGTCGTAATATACTTATTAACTTATCCATTAAAAAATGCCATCAAAAAATAAAGCTATAATTTTTCATGTATAAGCTGCTGGAGAATGTATCTTCATAATTCTATTTAAGATAATTAGTGCACATTAATAAAAAGCCGCATTGATATATTGGGAGTTTCTCGTTTCACCGCCAATAGTAACTAGTGAGTGGGTGAGCATTGTCCCGTTATCCTTTTTCTTTACCCCGTTCAGCAGAACCCCATTGGTGATTCCTGTGGCGACGAAGAAACAGTCATCTGTTTTGACAATCTCATCTATGGTTAAGGGCTTTTCGGGATGTAAAATTCCCATATTCATACATCGATTCCATTCAGCCTCATCTTGGGGAAGAAGTTTCGCTTGGAAGTCACCTCCAAGGCATTTTAAGGCAGTGGCAGCAATGACTCCCTCTGGCGCACCGCCCGTTCCTACTAATAGGTCAACATCAACTTCATCTATAGCGGTTCCAATGGCCCCTGTAATATCCACATCTGAAAATAACTTCAATCGGGCACCAGCTGATATGACTTCATTCATTAGTTTTTCATGCCGCGGCCGGTCCTGAATCATGACAGTTAATTCCTTTACATCCTTTCCAAGTGCGTTCGCCACAGCTTTGATATTTTCTGTTAGCGGTAACTCGATATCAATGCAGCCTTTTGCTTTCGGACCAACAGCGATCTTTTTCATGTACATATCCGGGGCATGCAGCAGACTTCCTCGCTTAGCAACAGCAATGACTGCAAGTGAATTTTCTTGCCCCTTTGCCAGGAATGTTGTTCCCTCGATAGGATCGACAGCGATATCAACAAATGGCCCCGTTCCAGTTCCGAGTTTTTCATCAATGTATAACATAGGGGCTTCATCCATTTCACCTTCACCGATAACAATGGTTCCTTGCATATCAATTAGGTTCATGCGGTCTCGCATTGCAGTTGTCCCAGCTCCATCCGCAATGATTTTATTCCTTTTACCGATCCAAGGGTAAGCAGCAATTGCTGCTTGTTGTGAGACTGCAAGGAAATCCATCACTAGCCCAATCGTATAGGGCTGACTTTTTGTCTGCATCGTGTTTTCCTCCTCTTAGTAATAAGCTGTGAGTCCACAAGTCAAAGAGAAGCTAGCTTAGCTGCATGAACCGTTTAGTAGGTATTCCTTTTCTTGGCCCATGATTTGATCAATTTTTCTTGCGGAATTACCACCTTGAAAGGAAACACTTAGGTAAGCTGAGACCACTTTTTTAGCAAGTTCTACACCGATAACCTTTGCTCCGATGGTCATGATTTGTGCGTTGTTGCTGAGCTGTGCGCGTTCTGCTGAGTAAACATCATGGCATTGG
Source organism: Neobacillus sp. MER 74 (assembly GCF_023714155.1). Taxonomy (NCBI): domain Bacteria; kingdom Bacillati; phylum Bacillota; class Bacilli; order Caryophanales; family Bacillaceae; genus Neobacillus; species Neobacillus sp. MER 74. The sequence continues at coordinate 2,617 of NZ_JAMAUV010000031.1, read as the reverse complement.
GCAGAGCGAATTCCCGGAACTTTATTAGCTGCAATGGACATTCCAATCCCAGTTCCACAGAAGAGAATGCCTCGTTCTAGTTGGTTGGCTGTGATATCAGTTGCTACCTTAAAGGCTACGCCAGGATAATCGACTTCATCTTCTGAATAACATCCATAATCGACAACCTCATGCCCTAAACTACTAATATATGACTTTATTTCTTCTTTCATTTGAAAAGCATTGTGATCTGAACCAATTCCAATTTTCATAATTATCACTCCAATTTAATTTATTAGTCATATTCTTTCATTTATTTTCGTTTGTGTCAATGTTTTTCTTGGTAATCGAAAAATAATGAAAACAAATGATTATGTTAATTACTTTCATGACAGATTACTAAATCGGTGTATTATATGAAAGAAATGAAATAAACAGGAGTTAGTTGGATTTTTACTACTTTTTTAGATTTTTTCTTTCGTTTGTTTTCAAATAAAAAATATTTTTATAAAAACAATTGACAAAACAAAAACAAATGATAATATTCTAAATAGACAAACAACTTGTTTGCTTATTACCTTTTTGCAAACATTTGCTGAGTTATGAAAAATTTCGCAGTATGAAGTAGTTTAATTTTAATTAAGGGGGAAATCGAAAATGACGATTAAGTTTGGATGTCACGGATCAACATGGGTACTAGATTATGATGAAAAAGTAGATTGCTTGGATCATATGATTGATACAGTGAAGAAAGCTGGATTCAAGGGGATTGACGTTCAATATGCTTTATTGGGGAAATATAATGAAGCACCTGAAAAACTAAAAGAAAAACTAGATAGCTTGGATCTTGAATTAGCAGCAATTACCTTGCCGTTCAGCTGGGAAAGTGACACAGAATCGGAAGAAGAAAAGCAGCGGGCCGATTATTATATTAACTATCTAAAACACTTCCCGAATGCAAAATTAAACTTACCTCCACGAGTGGGGCCAAATCGCGACAATCTATTAAAACGTCAACGAGATATAATAAGCTGTGTGAATGCAGTAAGTAAACGTGCGGTAGAAAATGGCATCGTTGCGGTGTTTCATCCACATTCTCCGGCAACTTCTTATTTCAGAACAGAAAGCGATTACAACCTTCTTTTTGAGGAATTAGATACAAGATATGTTGCGTACACACCAGATGTTGGCCACGTTGCAGCTGGAGGAATGGACCCAGTCGAAGTGGTTAAAAAGTATTTACCAATTATCAAACATGTTCATTTTAAAGATTGTTCAAAAAGCTTTGAGTGGAAAAAGATGGGCACCGGTGATATCGATTTTCCTGCCATAGTTCAATCATTAGTTGATTATGGATATGACGGCTGGATTATGGTTGAGGAAGAAACAGAAGAAACGAAAACAAATGCTGATCAATGCATCTATGATATTAGTAAATATGTAGATGAAAAATTAAAGCCTATTGTTAACGGAGTAAGAATTTAATGAGTAACCGAATTATCCCATCGCTGCTCGTCACGGAAGTGTTTTTCCCGGTAAAAGATGAAAAAGGTTTCGCTGCAAGTGTAGTTGAAAACCTAGGTTCTCAAGGCTTCTATCGTTCGTTTGAGATTGGTTATGGCTATGACCAAGAGGATCGAAAAAGAATTTTGCGGGCTAAGGAACAAAATAACTTATCAATCTTGCAGTGGTTAACGTTCTTGACATATCAGACGGACCTCAATGTGTCCGCCCTAGATACTAGTTTAAGAGAAAAAACCGTTAAAAAGATAAAAGAAAGCCTATATTTGGCAGCGGAGTGCGGCGTTTCTACGGTTGCATTTGTCCCTGGTCCAGATCCAGGTGTTCAGTTCCGCAAGCAGGGACTAGAGGCTTTTTATGAAAGTCTATGTGAAATCTGCGAGGAGGCATCCACGTTTAATATGCATGTATCCATAGAAGCAATGGATCGCGAAGTGCATAAAAAGCGAGTTTTAGGTCTTACGAGTGAAGCTGTTCCTATCATTTCAAAGGTGAGGGAAAAATACTCGAATGTTGGTCTCGTGTTTGATACAGCCCATGTGGCGCTTAATCGTGAAGATATTTTTACCTCATTAGAATTGGCAAAAACAACCATGGACCGTCTGCATTTTGCAAATGTCGTCCTAGACCCCGAAAGCCCTTTATATGGAGATAACCATATGCCAATTGGTGAACCAGGCTTTCTAACGATTGAAAAGATGTCTCGTATTTTGCAAAAAGCCGATGAACTAGGTATCCAGGCAGAAAAAGGTTTACCTGTAGCAATAGAGGTGCAAGGCAGAGATAAGATTGATTATTTTGCGAATGAGAGAACGATCCGGGCTACATTGGAGAGTGCGACGAACTTAGTCGGAAGTAAATAATTCGATTGCTGCCTTTAGAGCTTTTTTAGCAGCACTATCCTTTTCTTTTTACATAAGATCGGGGTAGCTTTTTTTACCACATATGTAAGCGCTATCTAAAGACATTAATAAACACCAATAAAAATAGAGGTAGTGTCAAAACTTCTATGAAAAAGTGACCTGAAGTTTTTTTCTTCTCTCTTTTTTGTAGTGGAGGTACCCGCAATCGCTCTTGACAAACACACCAATGGTTTGAGGTTCCTTTAACAAGGGCG
>NZ_JAMAUV010000030.1:0-46359 GCF_023714155.1 Neobacillus sp. MER 74 | reverse complement strand
AGGCTCCCCGAACCGCCCGCGGAAAGCGAAGCCGCCTGGAACGGAAATCAACAGACTAGTTTAATGAGCCAAACAAAAAAGACTGTCGATTTAAAACCCGAAATCCTTCGGATTTGTCGACAGTCTGGAACACCGTTTGAGAACAAACGGTGTTTAACCTATTCATCAATATTATCTGGATCTGCTGCGTCTTTAGGATCTTCAATTGGTTCTTCTGTATCAATGTTTACATTATTTTCATCAATTTTTATTCTACTGGTAATATTCATTACCCGAGCCAAAATCTTTTCCAATATAGTGGTGACATGCTGCTTACGGATCTAAATCTATCCCAATTTAGGAATTTGTTCTTAAACAATGACAAAAGCACAAGAGACGGGATAGGTAAACGCATACTCTTTATAGCAAAAAGAAATGAGGATGTTTTTATGAATACAGAAGTACAGGTTATGCCACAGCAAGCTGATAAAATAAATAAAGAGGAACGAATTATTAGGAGACCGTTTTTTGTAAGACCATTTTTTTGGCGACCTCCTTTTTTCTTTCGACCGCCATTATTTTGGAGACCCTATTTTGGGAACCCCTTCCTAGCAGGATTACTCGGTGGAGTATTAGGCGGTTTATTGGTCAGTACATTAGTTGGACCTTATAGATATGTTTACTGGTATCCATATCCTCCAAACCCCTATTACCCCCCATACTTTATTTATTAATCATTTATGCAAAATTAAAGGCATTCTCTAAGTGAGACAGTTTCAATAGTCTTTGATCTTCAGCAAATGGGCGCTTTCCTATGGGAAGCGTTTTTCTGTTTATTTAATGGGGGAATCTGTGATTAAAATCTTTAGTCTAACAAGCTGCACAACAATCTGTTCAATCTGTTCAATCTGCTCAAGCAAACTTAAATATTCTTCCTTGATTGCACTGCCTTATTTTCCTGCTTGATTCATTGCCTTATGAATCATTTCTATCACAAAGGGATCTCGATTTTCCAAATCTTGTAATGTTGCAGATCCATTCATTAAACTTTCGCAAATCTTATTTATATCTTCTTGAACTGATACAGGAACTAGGTTCCAGGTCATCATTTTTTGAAGTTCATTAGCTACTTTTGTTTCTTGATTCAAGAAAAACACAGCCTTTCCGAAGTTATTGAATTTAGTGTTGATTTTTAAATGTTTTTTATTCAATAGGGTGGAAATTCTTCTGGCTAGGATGGTGAAGAAATTTACTTACTGTCAGGGGCTTTAACATAATATAAATCGAATAGGCATCTTTCTATTGTGATGTATTTATCGGTAACCTTACTTCAACCGTGGTACCATGGCTTTCCTTACTTTTTACTATTATGCTCCCATTATGATGCCGAACAATTTTATAACATAACATCAAACCCAGACCAGTGCCTTTTTCTTTATTGCTGTAGTACGGTTCACCTAATCGTTTAATACGTTCTTTATTTATACCAATTCCATTATCAATAATTTTCATTAAGAGATTTCCATCTTCTACAGAACCCTCAATTTTCACATATCCTCCATTAGGAATTGCTTCAATGCTATTTTTTATAATATTAACGAAAACTTGTTTAATTTGGTTCCTATCGCACAAAACTTGTGGAAGATTTGGTTGAAATTCTTGAGAAATCTCTACGTTTCTTAAATTTGCTTCGGAATTAAGTAATATAGTAACGTCATTAAAAATAGTTGGAATATTAACCTTTTCCAACTGAATCTCCTCTGGTTTTGCAAGAGTTAAAAGTTCTTTTAGAATTCCCTCAATCTGATCAAATTCTTTAAAAATGATTTCAAAATATTCTTTGTTATTGCTTCCTTGCTCAAGAAGCTTAATAAACCCTTTTATTGAAGTTAGAGGGTTTCTAACCTCATGGGCCACTCCTGCTGCAAGTTGACCAACAATAGATAGTTTTTCAGCTTTTGAGAGCTGTTCTTCTGTGATCCTTTTTTCGGTAATATCTCTTCCAACCACAATAAAGTATTCTGGTTCTCCATTTTTCCCAAGTACCGGAGTACCAACACCTTCAAATAAGATGGAATTTCCACTGCCTGTCAAAAAATGAGCTTCCATCCTAGCTGGTGTTTTCGTGTCTATTACTTGTTGAAACTCCATTATTACGCTTTGTTTGTCTTCGGGATGTATTAAATCAAATGAACTTTCACCTACAAATGATTTTAAAGGGTCACCGATTATATTTGCTAAGGATGGTGATGAATATAATATTTTTCCATGGATGTCCAATAACATGATTACGTCGGTCATATTATCAGCAATAAGGCGATATTTACACTCACTCTCTTTTAAAGCTTGCTCTGCTTTTTTTCGTGCAGTAATATCAATACAGGACCCAATAACTTCAACTACTTCTCCTCCCTTTTTTAATGGGCGTAAATGGGCTAAATAACAAATTCCATTTAACTCGTCCTCATAAGTAACAAATTCTTCTCCATCCCATGATCTATTGTAGAAAGAAGTTTTTTCGATAGCACTTTGTTGAGGCAGAAACTCCTCTAAACTTTTGCCAATAACTTGAGAAGGAATCATTCCAAATCGGTAGAGTAAGTCCCCATCGCAGAGTGTATGAATAAATCGATTATTAATTTTTTTAAACTTGAAAATCATACCTTGTTGTAATCGAACAGTATCTTGTAACTCTCTTTTAGCTTTTTCATAAAATTCTTTCATCCACAAATTTTCTTTTAGATCCCCAGGGATCCCTTGGTCTTCAACAATTTGTTCCATTCCAAAACGTTTTTGTTCTAATTCATTAGCTAATAACGGCTTACTTAAGAAATAACCTTGCCCTTCGTCGCATAAATGGTGCTGCAGAAAAACAAGTTGCTCCTTTGTTTCAATTCCTTCTGCAACTACTTTCAAATTCAAATTATGTGCCATTGAAATGATTGTTTTAATAATTGTTTCATCGTTAGGATTGTTGTGAAGTTTTCTAACAAATGATTGGTCAATCTTTAAGGTGTCTACAGGGAAGTATTTTAAATAGCTAAGAGAACTGAATCCAGCTCCAAAATCATCAATACTTATTTGAATACCAATCTTTTTTAGTTGCTGTAACATTAAAATTGTACTGTCAATATCAGCAGTGATGCTTTCCGTAAGTTCAACTTCTAAAAAATGTGGTTCAAGTCCTGTTTTTTGAAGAATCGTTTCGATTGTATCAATTAAATTTGATTGATTAAATTGAATCGCTGACAAATTAACAGAAACAACTGTATTAAATCCTTGTTCTTGCCATAATTTGTTTTGTTTACAAGCAGCATTCAAAGCCCATTCACCTATTGGTATAATTAATCCTGTTTCTTCAGCTATTGGAATAAATGTCCGAGGTGAAACTAATCCCCACTCTGGATGTTCCCAACGGATTAACGCTTCTACACCTACTATTTTCCCTGTTTTTAAATTTATTTTAGGTTGATAGTGGAGGAATAACTGATCTCGATCTATAGCTTTATAAAGCTCCACTTCCAGCTTTAATGGGTCAATACTTCCTTCTCCCTCATTAAAGGAGTAAAACTTGAAATTAATTCCTCTTGATTTTTTAGCTCTATTCATAGCGAATGCTGCATTTTTCATTAGTAATTCTACACTTTGTCCATCCTTTGGATACTGACTTACGCCAATACTTAATGACGTTTTTAGTTCAAAACCATTTATTAAAAATGGACTAGAGACCGATTCCATTACTTGATCAATAATAGAAGATATCTCCTTTTCATTTCGGTATTCGAAAGTGACAATAAACTCATTTCCAGAATAACGAGCAATAAAACCGAAAGTGTCTACAATCCTTTTTAGACGTTCTGCAGTGTGTTTTATTAATTGGTCGCCTGTTTCATGACCAAATGTATCATTTACTTTTTCTATTTTGTTCATGGATATAAATACGACTGCAATAGACACATCGAGAGATTGTAACTTATCATTTAAGTATTGATAGAAAAAATATCTGTTGGGTACATCTGTTAAAACATCATAATTAGCTAGATAGTTCATTTTTTGATACTCTTGTTTTTGCTCAGTAATATCTCTAAAAAATACGGACAAACCTTCAGCAGATGGGAAAGCCCTTATTTCATACCATCTATTGTTAAAATACTCTTTAAATTCTACCGTAATTTGTTTTAATAAAGCCCTTTTGTATCGGTTTACAAAATTCTGTATATCACTGTGTGGTAATACATTATATATATATTGTCCAATCGCCTTTTCACGGTTAATTTGTAAGAGACTTTCGGTTACATTATTTATGTATTCAAATTTTAAATCTTTATCTAACGAGTAAAAAGCATCGGAAATTCTTTCCAAGATAATCTCAGTATTTCTTGTCTTGCTCAAAATCCTAAACTCCTTTCCATTAGAGTATTGATTATTCATCCCCAACATAACATAGTTACCATTAAATTTCCCGCTAGGTTAGCTCCATAAGAAAAAAAGCCACCAAGTGGCTCCAACTAACCCATCAATTGATATGATTGTTTTAAAAGAATAAATTCAAAAACTACTAAAATGTAATTTGCTACATTCATACTTAATTTTTTTACATAAGTTAATAATGATTTCCACATACTACTTTTGAAATTTAAAATCATACGAAAGAAGGATTTACCAATGACAGTTGGAAAACAAGTTCAACAAGCACTTGCAGGTTTAAAAAGTGCACAAGCTAGCTTTGAAGGCTTCGCCCTAGCAACCGATAACCAAAATGCCAAGCAGCTTTATCAACAGGCAGCACAACAAACACAACAGGTTCTTGATAGTCTTGAACCACGTCTTCAAGAAATTCAAAGTGAAGAACCTCAGTACAAACAGCAATAAATTGTAAACGTTTTTCTTAAATATGCTTTTTCTAGATAAATATCTACACGACTAATTATTTACAGCCGTTGCCTAAATGTTATCCATTCCTATTATTATATAGAAAAAAATATCAGTCAGCACATACTAAATTTTTCTAATGATTGTATATGTTGACTGAATGATATGCCTGTTCACTGATGCAATTGAGAATTGTGATGAGTAAATTTATTTATCTGTTCACTTCAGAGCGTTAAGGGCTACCTTGGCGGCTTCTGCGATAAGCGCATTGTCATAGGTGGCATTCTGTGTATCGCGCTTGGATAGAACTGCAATGATAATGGGAGCTCTATTCGGCGGCCAAACAACAGCAATGTCATTCCGCGTTCCATAGCTACCTGCCCCGCTCTTATCACCGACTTCCCAGCCTGTTGGTGCACCAGCACGGATCAATGCATCCCCAGTGGTATTTCCCCACATCCAATCTGTCAGGATTGTACGTTTTTCAGTAGGGAGCAAGTCACTGACAGCGAAGGCCTTGAGGCTGGCAGCAAGTGCTTTTGGTGTGCTTGTGTCACGTGTATCTCCAGGAACAGCTGAGTTCAAATCCGTCTCGCAGCGATCAACTTGGGTAATGTTATCGCCAATCTGCCTCAGTGCTGTTTCAAATCCCTCAGGACCTCCCAGTTTCTTTAATAAAAGGTTCCCTGCGGTGTTGTCGCTATATCGAACAGCTGCCTCAATCACTTCCCGAAGAGTCATCCCGGTATCTACGTGAAGCTGTGTAACAGGTGAATATGAAACGATGTCCTCGCTGTTGTATGTGACTAACTCGTCTAGTTGATCTATTGAGTAATGCTGCAGCAATGCACCTGCTGCTAAAACTTTGTATGTAGATGCGTAAGCGAACCGCTCCTGAGGCCGATAGGAGACGGTACGATTTGTACCTGTATCAATAGCGTAGACCCCGAGCCGGGCTTCAAATTTGCTCTCGAGTTCTGCAAACTCACGGTGTATATGGGGTACTGATGTTTTCTTGACTGCCTTTCCGTGCTGATCAGAAAGGTTATGGGTGGTCATTGACCAACCGGCGAGGGGTACAATGGCAGCCACTAGCACAAGCAGGGCCAATATAAAATTATTAATGCTGTAAATATCATGTGTTTTCCTCAAGATCTTAACCTCTTTTCTCCAATTTGATTACATGCGTAATATTAGAAAACGCACATAATACTACATATGTAGTATTTAATTACGTATGTAATACTACACGTGTAATAAAAAGATGTCAATATCATTTTGTAGTTGGCCCCGTTTGGCATCCGGTACGTTTCCCGGTAGGTTTCTGCTTCAAAATACATCAGCCCTTTCATACTGGGAAGTTTGTGTACAAGGCAGCTATAAATATTACGACTGTAGTATTTGGTACCAGAAAGTCCCAAAAAGGAAGGGTAATCCTTTCTGGGGTTAATTATAATATATCTTTTTATGATGCAGGATCTGCTTGGCAATCTCCGCTGCCTTACTTCCTTGAGCTTGACCATCCTTATTTTGAATATTAACGGCAAAATAAAAACGATCATCACCTTTATCGACAAAGCCAATAAACCAGCCATTTACATTCTTTCCATTAATCATACCGGTTCCCGTTTTACCATACAACCGCCCATTCTTTTGCACATCTATTAAAATTGCCTTTTTTACCGCTTTGATATTTTCCCCTTTAAAACCCCATTGATTTTCTTCTAATTGGTATAATAATTGGACTTGTTCAATAGGTGATATTTTTAAGGAAGATTCCATCCAGTAACTATCCAAATTCCCTGAAAGATCCTCATTTCCGTATTTTATCTTGTGAAAATACTCTTGCAGCGGCTTTCTCCCTACCTCTCGATCGGTATTCTGGAAATACCAATTCACGGAACGGCTTAAGGCAGTCGCTAAATTTTGATTTTGATTCCATTCTGGATAAGGATAAATCTTCCCATCCCAAACCTGTTTATTGTTATTCGTGGAAATCACATTGGATTCCAATGCAAATAAGGCAGAATATATTTTATAGGTGCTATCAGGAGAATTTCTCTGTTCACTCATCTCCCGATTATAAATTTGATATTGGTTTTTAGAGGGATCATATAAAACAAAGCTGCCCTTGTAGCCCTTAAAATAGGAGCTTAGATCTTCATAGACTGCATTCTTCCCGCTAACCTGATACACATCATCTGGGCTGGCAATGACGGTGGTAATCGGAGCAAGGAATAGCACAACAATTCCTAAAACAGAACAGATGACCTTGCTTTTCCATTTCAATACTAGAGAATCACTAGAGAAGCTTGCAATGCACTGGATTCTTTGTTGGATTTGTTTTTTTGTCCCACCTATACCTGGAGCAAGCTGTTCAAGGGTACGATCATATTTTTTATCTGCAAAACGAATGATGGTATGCCCATATTCGATATATCCACTCTCATCCAAGAGATTTAAAACGGATGCATCACAGGCCAATTCCCGATCCATTCGAATCCTTTTTAAGGCATACCAGACGAACGGGTTAAACCAATAAATAATACGAAACATCCACATGACGTAATTCACGAACAAATCTTTGCTTTTATGATGGTGCAGCTCGTGCAAAAACACGTATTTTAATTCATTTAACGAGAATGCTTCTCGTGTTTTGCTTGGTAAAAAAATAAAGGGCTGAAAAATCCCGAACGTGATCGGCGAGGAAATAAGAGAGGTCTCCCGCAACCTTATGTTTCTTTTCACCCCAACCATCTCTTTACACGCTTCTAATAGTTTAATTAGCTTTTGGTTATGAACAGCTGCAGCCGACTTTTTAATTTGATAGAGTTGATAGTTTGAATAAACAGCAGCCCCAACAAAAAGAACCACTCCAATGATCCAAACTGTAAAAAATGTATGGTAGACGAAATCGGGCGTTGACTTATTTACCGATACCGTGAAATCATGTAATAAATCGCTGTTTGGCGCCTGAGAGGCATCCATTCCATTAATCCTTTCACTCTTCGATGGCGTTTCTCTATGGAAAAAAAGTAAGCTTTTAAAATAGCGAGTTCCTTCTCTAAGGCGAAAATAATTCCAAGGTAAAAAGGCAGCAAGGATTGGAATGCAAAGAAAATACCAAATATGATAATGTGCTTTCACTGTCATATGATTGTTTAATAGCTTTTTGATTAACAGAATTATGAAAATAAGGAGGGATACCACGATTGTACTTACTAAAATCCGCAGCAGCATGGTATCCATTATTTTTCCCCTTTCATATCTCTCATGGATAATATTTTCTTTAATTCCGAAATATCGTCATTCGATAACTTATCATTTTCAATAAAATTTAATATCATGGAATTTAACGTGCCGCCGAAAAACTGCTGCAGAAAGGATTTACTTTTTTGCTCAACATATTCGTGCTTTTCAACCAGTGAAGTATAAATAAACACGCGGCCATCTTTTCTTGCGTGCAAAGCCTTTTTCTTAACTAGGCGCGCCAGCATGGTGTGAATGGTATTTGGCTTCCAATCACTCTTATTCGATAATTTCTCCACTACCTCAGGAGTCGAAATCGGCTCATAGTTCCATATAACCTTCATCACTTCATATTCTGCTTCTGATATTTGTGGAATCTCCTTCATGATAACCCTCCTACTTTTACAACTGTAGTATTTATTATAGCAAGACGGTTCAAATACATAAAGAATATTCGTCCACTCACTAAAAAACGCAAGGAGATATCTAAAGGTGACTTTAAAACACAACGAGAAGCACAGGCAGCTTGGACACACGGATATTAATACGACAATGAATATCTATGCTCATATAACCTCTAAAATGGAAGAAAAGGCCTCCCAACAGTTTAGTAAACTGATGAAAGACCTTCTCCTATAGTTAGCTTTTTAGTCAATAGGCTGCCCTGTTTTTTATAAAACGAGAACAAGAAAAGCATTATATCATTTTATACAAAATGAAACAATCCACTCTAGGAATAAATGGATAATTCACAACAATTAATTAGTGTTTTTTAATCCTTTGCGCTTGATCAAAGAAAACAAACGAATCCGGTTTATGGCGTGATTGAGTGAACTCAAACATGATTCCCTTAGCATTAAATGTATAGTTGTTGATTACCGCTACACAATTATAACCATTCAACCCAATGTACTTCTCATCATTTACATTGGCTTTTTCAACTGTCATAAATCGTTTGGTAGTTACGATGTTTTCGCCGAGTTCATTTTCTATATATTCATATATTGAGCCCTTGGCTATCTCTTCCGTTAGATGCTTTACAACATCTCTCCTAAAATAGTTATGATCAATGATTAATACTTTTTCGTCCAGCAGCCTTAGTCGCTGGATATAATAGATTTCTGTTCCTTCAGGAATGGATGTCATTTTATTTATTTCTTTATCTACTATCAATTCTTGAAAACAAACGACCTTTGTTCCATACACTTTCTTGTTCCTGATAGAAGATTCCTTGAAGGTCTCTACCCCTCCAAGTATATATTCAGCTTGTTGATATGGATCATAAATAACACGTACACCCTTGCCATGGAGACTTTGTACATATCCCTCTGAAACAAGGTTTGCTATCGCCCTGCGGATTGTGTTCCGAGAGCATTCATATTGTTCGACCAACGTATACTCTGAAGGTAATAAATCCTGATAAGCATAAACTTTATTTTCAATTTTATCCTTCAGATCTCTATAGATTTTATCGTATTTTGTTCTTGTCATTCTTCACGCACCTAATTATTCAATTTTATCCATCTCATTTTATCATAAAGGTTATTACTAGAAAAATTTAAAAAAATTGCACATGGAAAACCCATGTGCAACATTGACCTATTCGTTTTTAAGAAGAGTAAGGGATTCATATGGTTTCAAAATCAAACGATTACTAGGGTCCCTACTTTCATAATTGGATAGGATACATTGGTATCCTTCCATGTTCTCTTCCAGTTCAACCTCTGTTTCTGTTCCGTAGAAATTATTGATAACAATCAAGGTTTGACTATCATATGTTCTCTTGTAGGAAAAAACTGACTCATGGTCAAGAAGGATTGGAATATAGGATCCTTCAGAGATAACCTTGTATTCCTTTCTTAGTCTGACCAACTTCTTGTAATAGTCCAAAATGGAATCTGGTTCAACAGCACTGTTTTTTACATTAATTTCCTTGTAATTTCCAGTAACTTCGATCCAAGGTTTATTTTCGCTGAAGCCTGCATAAGGTGAATCATCCCACTGCATAGGGGTTCTTGAGTTATCTCTTGAACGCTCCTGAAGAATGCGGTAAATATCCTCTTCCTTTTTACCTTCCTTCTTCAGGATTTTGAAATAGTTAATGCTTTCAACATCCCGGTACTGCTCAATATGTTCAAAATACGCATTGGTCATACCGATTTCTTCCCCTTGGTAAATATAAGGTGTTCCGCGCAAAAAATGTATCATACTTGCAAGCATTTTTGCTGATTCTTTATGATATTGTTTGTCATCACCAAAACGAGACACAATTCTTGGCTGATCATGATTGCACCAGAATAATGCGTTCCATCCGTTGCCCTCTTGCAATCCAAGTTGCCAATCGTTTAGCAATTTTTTCAGCGCCATGAAATCACAATTCCGCAGAATCCACTTTTGTTGATCTTTATAGTCCACCTTCAGATGATGAAAATTAAAGCACATCGACAGTTCTTTTTCTTCCGGATTTGAATAACGAATGCAGTTATCGATGGTAGTTGAAGACATCTCCCCAACCGTCACCATCCCATCATCATTCAGTCCACTTTCATGGCATAGTTCCTTCAAGTAGTCATGAACTTTAGGGCCATCTGTATAAAATCTTCGTCCATCGCCTTCGTGGTCATCAGCATATTTTTCAGGTTTCGATATGAGATTCACCACATCAAAACGGAACCCTTTAACACCTTTATCCATCCAGAATTTTAGTACATTGACAAGCTCTTTTCTCACATTTTTGTTTTCCCAGTTCAAATCTGCCTGGGTCTTATCAAATAAATGCAAGTAATATTGATTAAAAGCTGATACATATTCCCATGCACTTCCACCAAACTTGGATACCCAATTGGTTGGTGGAGTGCCTTGTTTGCCATCCTTGAAAATGTAAAAATCCTTATAATATTGGTCTCCCGCCAGCGCTTTTTGGAACCACTCATGTTCCGTCGAGGTATGATTGAACACCATATCCAGCATGATACCTATTCCTCTGCGCTTCGCTTCTTCCACCAATTCTTCAAAGTCCTTCATCGTTCCAAAGAGAGTGTCAATATTCCTGTAATCCGCAACATCATATCCATTATCTTTCTGTGGCGATGTAAAAAATGGTGTGATCCAAAGGTATTCAATTCCTAGCGATTGAAGATAATCTAATTTTTCTGTAATTCCTTTTAGATCTCCAATCCCATCTCCATTGGAGTCATGGAAAGATTTTGGGTAAATTTGATAAATTGTACTTGCCTTAAAATCACTCATAATAAACTCCTATCAGTTCAAATTATTCCTTCCACTGTTAATTGTCTTTCGAGTGAAAGATTTTAAAGCGATAAAATATAAGTGTTAAACCAACGGTCATCGCAAACGCAATTCCCTCTCCGATAAAATAGGAAGCCCAATGTTCAGGGAATACAGAAAGGAAAGACAAGACGCCTCCCACGCCGACAGAAGTTGCCTTAACATTTTGATAGGCAAGGAAAGCACTCCCTACCGCACTTCCAATCATGACTGCAACGAACGGATAACGGAATCTTAAGTTAATCCCGTAAATAGCCGGCTCAGTGATTCCCATCCATGCGGATGCAGTCGAAGTGAGCGCGACTCCTCTTAACTTCTTGTTATTCTTAAGAAGGAAAAACATAGTTAATGCAGCTGCACCTTGAGCCATTGTTACCGTTTCCCCAATCGGCCAAAGTGTTACATAACCAAGTGATCCGGCCATTTGAAGATTGACTCCCAAAAATAAATGATGCATTCCTGTAATGACTAAAGGCGGGGAAATTAAACCATAGATAGCTCCCGCTAATACTGGTGCTGTATGAAATAGGGAAACAATGCTGTCTGTAATCAAGTTGGCACCAGCCATCGTAATAGGACCGATCACTGCGAAAGTAATAAATCCCGTCACCAAAAGAGCGATTGGTGAAACTAATATCAACTGAATGGATTCAGGTATGATTTTTTTCAATTTCAATTCACAAAAAGATAGGATATATGCTGCAAAGATGACTGGTATAACTTGTCCCTGATATCCAACTTTCGGTATGTGTATTCCAAAAAGGGACCAATTTTCTGCTTTACTTGGATCGGCAGCAAATTCATAGGCAGACATCAAAGAAGGATGAACCAGTACTAGCCCTAACACAATCCCGAGAACAGGGTTGCCGCCAAATTTTTTTACGGCAGACCAGCCTATCAGAGCCGGCAGGAAAGTGAACGCTGTATTTGCAATGACATTTATGATGCCAGCTGCACCATCCCAAGAGCTATAAACATCTAAAAAGGACTTATCCTTAAAGAAAATTCCCGGGTTAGCCAAGACATTATTTAACCCCATTAACAATCCAGCAGCGACGATAGCCGGCAGGATTGGAATGAAGATATCTGCCAAAGTCCGAACGGCTTTTTGGATAGGATTATTCTTTTGATTAACCATTTCTTTTATTTCTTCCTTGGAGTTTTCCGAAATCCCAGTTTGAGAGATAAATTCTCCATATACCTTCTCTACCAGCCCAGGGCCTATAATCACCTGGAATTGACCGCTTGCTTCAAAACTTCCTTTTACTATATCAATCTCTTCTAGCTTTTTACCATCAACTAAGCTTTGGTCATTTAAAATCAATCTTAATCTTGTGACACAGTGTGTACCACTTTGGACATTATCTGCCCCGCCGACGCTTTCAATAATCTGCTCAACACTCTGTTTCAAATCCTGCATTTGATTTCAACCTCTCCATTGAACTCCTATTCGTTTAGACGAAAGGGTTGGTCTATTAGAATGAATTTACGACAACTTGTTTGAACAAGTTTTAATGCCTACATCTTAACTTGTTTAAACAAGATTTGTCAACCATCATTTTTGCGCTTTCATTTGGGTTATATCAATTATGTGAGTGTTTTACTGAAATCCCTTACATATTCAACATTTTATTAAAATTAATGCAAAAGACTAAAGGTGTGTAATTACAACTAAAAAATCCGAACCGAGAAATTTCACCCCATAATTTAGCATTTTATCTTCTTGACTAGGGATATTTTATATTTATAATGAGGAGTAGCAAAACTTGTTTAAACAAGCTAAAAGAAGGGAGTTTTCACTCATGAACCTAGCCCATACACCATTCAGCTACTTCGGATCCTATCTATCGCTTTCTTACCAAGAAAGTGAAAACGATACCGAAAATGGCCTTTTTTTACGTTCCTTACACGGTAAATCAAAACCTCACATGAATTCACTTAAATTAATACCATTAAAAAATGGAATACCGGTAGACTATAGCTACACGGCTGATTACAACCTCATTACTCTTACATTTGAAGGAGGAGATATTTCTATCTGTTTTGATGGAGAATCGAAGCTGCTGGTAAAAGGAACCGGAGAAAAGATAGGATTCCGGCTCGACACGCAACCCCTCTATAATTTCGAATATAATTACTTGCTTGGAAAGGATGATAGGAAATTTTGCATCGTCAACAGCTATAAAAACTTAACTAAATATCTTATTTTTTGCTCCAAGGGTTCAGTGGATCTTAAGCAGAACATCCATATCGATGAAACCGGGAGCATGAACAAGGCTGACAACATATCTATTATTGAAGTGTCATCCATTAAGGATGAATTTCTATGCGTTATCCAGGACATCCCGACCCATGTGTTGAAACCAGACTGGAAAGAATATGATTTCGAGCAATCGCTGGAAAAAAGCCGGGAGAACTTCCAGAGCTTTTGCGATAAGCAGCTGGCAGTTCCTGCAGCCTATCAAGCAGCTCTTAAACCAGCGGCTTATATTACATGGTCATCGATCGTAAGACCCGAAGGATACTTAAAACGGTATACGATGTACGCTTCGAATCATCATTTTCCTGGAGCATGGAGCTGGGATCACTGCTTTAATGCTGTAGCTTTGGCGGGAGTCGATAATGATTTGGCATGGGATCAAATGGCTGTATTGTTCGATCATCAAGACGAGCTTGGGCAAATTCCGGGATCCGTTTCTGATTCGACCATACGCTGGAACTTTATGAAACCGCCTGTACAGGGGTTGTTTTTCTCTAAAATGATGAAAAAAATGGATTTTTCCCCTGAACAATTAGAACTGGTTTATCACTATGTAAGCAAACAGGTGAATTTCTATTTATCCTACAAGGACTCAAATGAGGATGGGATTTGTGAATATCATCACGGTAACGATTCAGGACAGGACAACAGCACGGTATTTAATTCGCCCATTGTTGTTGATTCTCCTGATCTGACGGCATTTCTCATAAAAGCAATGGATATGCTGTCTGAAGTTGCCGGCAAATTGGACATGGGCTCTGAGCAGACAAAATGGCAAGAAAAGGCCGATCATTTAACGAGAGCCTTCTGTGCCTATTTTATTAAAGACAACTTACCAGTTGCTAGAATTACAGCAAACGGAGAAATAATAGAAAGCTACAGTATCCTTCCTCTCATCTCAATCATTTTGGAGAATAGGCTTCCTGAAGAGATTAAGGAAAACATTATCGAACTGCTTTCCAGTGAGCGTTATTTAACACAATGGGGTATCGCTACTGAAGCGATTGATAGTCCATTGTATGAGAATGATGCATACTGGCGCGGAGCTATTTGGGGCCCGACTACCCTTCTCGTAGTGGATGCTTTGGAGGGTTGTGGAAAACGAGGGCTGGCTATGGAAATTGCAGACCGATACTGCCGACTGACATCCAAGAGCGGATTTCCAGAAAACTTCAATGCCATTACAGGAGAACCATTGAGAGACCGTTCATTTGCCTGGACAGCTAGTACCTTTCTTTACTTAGGAGCTAAATTAGTCAAGTAAATGAATAATAAAACGAGTGTAAATTAAGCCATGTAACATTTTTGTTAAGCCTTCCTGAGTAAACCAACAACTGGAAGGCTTTTTGCATAGCTATCTAATTTGTTTCATTATAAATTTCAACTAACATAGTACCACTGTGTATTTTTACATCCAAGAACAATTATTCTTTGATAACTTTGAACTTATAGAATTGCCTCCATCATTGTGGTTCCCAAACCCTCGAACAGTTAAGGCAAGAAACTACACTCCGAAACTTACTTTCCTATAATCCATCTAGGCGCCCACCAATTCGCAGGACCTAGCAGCTTCATTAATGCAGGAACCAGGATAATCCGAATAAGGGTAGCGTCAATGAAAATAGCACAAAATAAACCTACACCCAGTGCCTTTGTAATTTCAATGTTTGTAAAAATGAACGATCCAACGACAACTAGTAGAATTAATGCAGCACTACTAATTAGACGACCAGTTTTTTGTAGCCCTATAGCGGTACTTTTTACGTTATCACCTAACTTATCATATTCTTCCTTAATCCTTGAAATTAAAAATACTTCATAATCCATTGATATACCAAACACAATACAAAAGATTGTAACGGGCATAATGACACTAACATATCCAGTTGAGGTAATATTTAGAAAATCAGCCAGCCACCCATATTGAAAAACAATTACCACAATGCCCAGGCTTGCTCCAAGGCTTAAGACGTTCATAATAACGGCTTTAAGCGGAATTAGAACAGACTTGAAAGCCGACAGTAATATGGAATAAGTCACGATGATAATAAACAACATCATCAGGGGTAATCCTGAATTTATTCGATCGATTAGGTCTACACGCAAAGCTGTTTGCCCAGTAACATACGTTTCTAATTGACTCATTGATTTATTTCTTATCCGATTAACAAGATCAGAAGATTCTGCTGAATCCGGCTTCGACCTTGGCACTACTGTCAGCAAGGCAAAATTTCCTCTTAATAAATTTTCGTTTTGCATTCGGTCATGTGTACCTTTTAACTCTAATAGATGTGAGGTTTCTTCTGGTGTTCGATTTCCAAGTATGTCTATATAACTTTGTACCTCCAACACACCATGAATTTGGCGAATTTTTTCCTCCAATTTTTTAATCTTCCTAATAGATGCTACTTCTGTGACATTTTCCTTTGCCTTCACAATAATGTAAAGTGGACTTGATTTCCGTACGTCATAATTTCCTTTCAATAAATCCGCCCCTTTCCTAGATTCATAAGCAGGGGGGAGTACTTCCGTAGTAGGAACCCCTACTTTCATCCGAAAAATTGGCAGCATAAGTGATATTAGTAAAGTGCTTATCAAGATAGCTAATATCGCTGGTTTTTTCATTACAGAATTGGCGATTCGCTCCCACATAATTGAATTTTCCAGTTTCTTTTGAGTACCAGGAAACACTTGAAGAGAATTTATATGATGTCCAAAAATACCCAATAAAGAAGGTAAAAGTGTGCATGAAAGGATCATTGCTGAAAAGACCACTAGCACTCCACCCAGACATAACGAATAAATTATAGGCAGTTTTATAAATAACATGCCAAACATACCAATCAAAACAGCAAATCCTGAAAAGATAACAGATTGTCCTGCTGTTTGTGTAGCCATTGCTACAGCGTCCCCTACTGACTGTTGCCTCTTTAATTCCTCCCTAAAACGGCTGACAAGAAAAAGAGCATAATCAACTCCAATCGCAAGTCCCAGCATCATCACTATATTAGGAAGAAAATTCGAAAGCGAATAATAACCAGTAAGATAATACGTAATACCCATTGTCAGAGATACACTCATCAACCCAACCAGCAGAGGTAGAATAGCTGCCCATAAAGTCCCAAATATAAATAAAAGAACAATTAAGGCAATAGGAAGGCCAATCTTTTCTGATTTTGCCATATCATGTTTTGTCGCCAACTGAACTTCATGAATTGTAGCTATTTCTCCATCAACATATGTATCCATTCCCTGGGGCTTCCTTATTAGCCTTTTCATCTCTGGAAAATTGTTGAGGGCCTCTTCATTATTTAGTTTTAGTTCAACCACAACAGACTGAATTCCCTTATCTACTATTAAACGCGGTGTTTTGTTTATTTGAATTTTTTCAACATATTTCTGCTTTTTTAATTTATCTAACGATTCTATTATGTCCCTCATTGCTTTTTCACTAGTTAAGTCCAACTTACGACTAGTATAAACAATAGTGATCGTTGACGGGGAGGATCTTAATTCCTTTTTCATTAATGATACACCGATGTCCGACTCACTCCCCCTTGGATTTAAACCACTATCATTTAGCCTATCAGGCAGCCGTTGGGCAAAAAATGCTGAAAGGATGAATAACAATATCCAAAAAATTGCTATTGCCCAGCGAAATTTGTACATCTTTATTCCCCAATGCCAGAATAGTCCTTTTTTATTAATTTCTCTCATCTATTCCTTCCCCCCTTTTGTTTCCACTGAGAATAGGATTACTCATTTCTCACTTTTTTATCATAAAGAAAGAACGTCACTAGAATTAGTGCTTATTTATAAAGATTTAGGAATTATTTGCATTTCTAATTAGTTTCAAAAAGGGAAAAATATTATTGCACCAAATTATAAGGAGGATACCAATGGTCTATATAAAAGCAATGTTAATGTGCATGCTTACTATCCCATTCCTGTTCAATGTTCCTTCGGCTCAAGCTGCTCCTTCTGAAAATGAATTAAATCAATATTTAACCGAAATCGGATGGACAAAACAGGATTTAATGGATTATCTAGACTACTACGAAATCCCTTTAGATGATTTTAGTACAGTGGAAGAGCTAAAAGAAATTATGGGTACCCCTATTAACTCAAAAAATTTACAGCAGTTATTAACTAAATATGGTCTGACTGAGAAAGAATTAAATGAGTTAATGGATCATTTTGGTGATAACTTGAATGAATATAAATTTATTGAGGATTTGGATGCGACAGTTGAATTTTACGCCAACTATGACAAATATATGGCTGAAATCGAAAGTGGATTAAAGGAATTTGGCATAACAGAAGAAGAAGCAGAGAGATTTTTCACCTATTTAACTGAAGTAGAAGAAAAAAATAAAGACCAATTGGACCAAATAGCAACAAACGATACACTTTGGGAAAAAGTTGCGAATGTTGAAGATCCTTCCCAATTAAGCGATGAAGACCTGGATGAAATGGTTAGAATATTAGAGCAAACCATTGCATTGTATGAAGTTAAAATGAACTTTAAGGTTAATGGCCAAGCTGTGACGTTAAAGGATTTATTGAAAATGGAAGAACCTCCAGCAGGTAATTTGTCTGGTAGTATCTACAGTACTTCAGGGGAACTTCTAATCGATTTTAATATCCCTAAAGAGTATTTTGAATCACTGGAAGTAGTTGATGAAGGTGAAGACATACTTCATTTGGGTGAGATTTCCGATGATTATGTAGATCATATGCATGAAGAAAAATATGAAGATGGACGGAAAGGTTTAAAATAAAACTGTAATTGTTGTTAGGCTCTTCCGTTGGGAAGGGCTTATTTTTTGATTGGACTTCCTCAATTAAAGCACCCGTTTGTTTAAGTATATTACTTCACATAATTGTGTACAATATGTCCTGTCAATAAAGAAAGTAGCCGTAAATTAATACCTATAAAAGCTAATAAAAAAGTGTAAAATAAATTGGTTTTTATCATGGCTTTGATAGGGTTATAAAAATTATTTTGGAGGCATAGCAGTGAATAAAAAAATAGTAGAACTGGATGTATCGAATCTTTGGACCCCCTATCTCACCAACTCGATGGCACGGTGCGTTAATTCCTATGCATTAAAAACCATTATGGATTCCGACATCTATTCCATTTTTGATAAAGCACAACAACTGTCCAATCATCTCCTTCAAATGATCACTGAGATTTTTCAAAAAGAACAGTTTCCGATTCCGCATGGATTTACGGAGAAAGATGTCCATCTTGATGCCCCTCGCTTATTTTCTGATGAATTTTGGCTGTTTTATCTTCACGGAATGACTACCCATGGATTAACCGCTTATTCACTCGGAATGACCATATCTCACAGGCTGGACGTACGAAGATTTTATTTAGAAGCATTCAAAGGCGCTTCTGAGATATATGATACGACCTTAGACATGTTAAAATCTAAGGGACTATTGGATCGGGTTCCTACCATCACCTTGCCAGAAGAAGTGGAATTTGCTAAAAAACAAAGTTTTCTTGCCGGGTGGTTAGGGGACCATCGACCCTTGAACGTTATTGAAATCAGCAGTCTTTATTTTAATTTACAGAAGAGTACACTCGCAAAAGATTTAATCTTAGGTTTTAGCCAAACTGCGGAGTCGAAAGAAATTCGGACATTTTTCCAACGGGTGGTGGAACAGACAGAAGAGCATCTTACGATTTTTCGTTCAATCCTGCATGAGGACTTTATCAGTTCGTCGATTTCCTGGGATACCCATATCACCGATTCCGAGACAGCACCTTTTTCCGATAAATTAATGATTTTCCATTGTGCCTTTCTTATTCAATCTGCCATGGCATATTATGGAACTGCCTTATCCGGTTCCATGCGGCGCGATCTAGGACTCAGATATGCTTCTGCAATTAAAAATGATGTCAAACTCGCGGAAGACTGTGCGGAAATCATGATTGCTAATGAATGGTTCGAGAAACCACCTCATTCGGTTGATCGTAGAGAATTCTCTAATTGATAAATTTACCGAATTCTGCAAGATGAACAAGGTGATTCTATCAATCATATTGTACAAAACATGACTGGAATGGGCGGTATGACTGACCAAGTCAGCAACAAATACAGCGTTGAATCTTGCACAGCAATAATAAAAAGGAGAACATTTAGTTCTTCTTTTTATTATTGCTTTTAATTTCTCCAAGGCAAATATATGTATATTTCAAGCTTTATGGCAGTTCTTATTATGAAAGGCTACTTGCGAATCGCAAGTAGCCTGTAGCCATATTATTTTATTCATACATTTTAAGGTTTAGAAAAATGTTAACACATCAATACTGTTAACGAGAAGTATTTCCTGAACCACCAAACTGACCTGCTAATTGAGATTGAGCTGTTGCAACTAGACGTTTTGTGATCTCACCACCAACTGAACCGTTAGCACGAGATACTGTGTCTGCGCCTAATTGTACACCAAATTCAGAAGCAATTTCATACTTCATTTGATCAATCGCTTGTTCAGCACCTTGAACTAATTTTTGACGATTTCCACCGCTACGTGACATTTGTCTTCACCTCCTATAAAATTTAATATTCCTCATATTATATTAATAATACTTTGGTAATTTCCGTGGGATTAATTTTAATAAGTCCTAGCTCAACTGCATGATTAAAGTTCTATTAAATAAGCAGGAACAGCTTGATTTAAAAGGGATATTAAAACTGAAGTTATTGATAAAGGGATTATGACTACGTCATAGAAGAGCTTACCCACAATTAAGAAAAGTAATTGAAACTGGGCTAATATGACCGCCAATATGGAAGAAAAGGCCTCCCAACAGTTTAGCAAACTGATGAAAGACCTTCTCCTATAGTTAGCTTTTTAGTCATAGGCTGCCCTGTTTTTTTAAAACGAGGACAAATCCGAGGACAAGAAAAGCATATTATCATTTTAGACGTTGATATAACAAGGTTTTAAAACCCCTAATTACATCATGCCGCCCGTAAGCTGCTAGAGTGTAATATTGTTAACATTGAGTGCAAAAAGTGCGGTAAATCAACGTTTTGGATGTTCTTGGCTGTAACATCTTTAACGGGGATTTACCGTTTTTTATGGGATTGCGTTAGCAAAATGTTAGCATTTTGATTAAATACTCAGAAGGTGATCGCGTATTAATATGGAGGTGGCGTTTACCTTAACCTAGTTTTTGCGCACTTCCATATTTTCGAAGTTGATGATTAATTTATGTGCAAGAAAAAAATCACTCCCGATGATTCCGTCAAATCCATGCATTTCTCTAACATCGCCGAGTTGTATAGTGAAATTATTCAGTCGAAACTCATCAATATTCATACCACTTACTTTTTGTTCAATGCAGATTTCCGTACCGCCAATTCCGTACATCTTTCGTGTAATTTCATTTTCTAAATCGAGCATCAGACCAATTTCTTCACATAAGTCTGTATCTAAAATGGTTGAAGAACAGCCGGTATCAAGGAGTACGTTGCTAAATGTCTTTTTCTGTCCAGCATATTCAATTTCAACAGAGACTAGAGGTAAGCGGTCATCCATTTGAAATTTCATACTCTTCTTCGTACTCCTATATATGGCTGCTCAATTACCTTTATTTCTTCGTTATTCGTGTGAAAGATATATAATTCACGATTTTGATTTTCCCCGTGTAGCTTTTTATACACTTTCCATGCTGCATTCCCATTCTCAAAGTCATCAATTACCGACATTTCTTCGATGATTCTTTCTTTTCCTTTTGCTTCAGACTTTAATGCTTCTACTAAGACACACCTTTCTGGAAAATGCCGACGTACTTCAGACCATTTCATTAACATCCCTCTTCCGATTCATTATTTTATAAATTTCTTTATTAGAACAATCATACAAGTTTGCACTACAATAGATTTTCTTTTGTATCATCTAATTTTTTAATACTAATGGGTTCGGATATTTCAAAAGCCAACACTGCTGGACTAAGGAGGAATATTAATTTAAATTTAGTATAACAAATAACTATACACCACAGCACTTTTTGTATTTTTTCCTACTCCCACAAGGACAAGGATCATTTCTTTTAGGCTTTTCCACTGGCAATTCAATTTTATTGCTATTTATTTCCGGACTGCCTTGTAAAACTGCCTTTCCCGCTTCCTTCATCTCCTTATATCGCTTTTTTAATAGCTCCATTGCTTCTGCACTATCTTTTAATGAACCCTTAACAATCTCATCCACTTGTCTCTTAGAAATACCATAGATATCAAGAATCTCATACCTTTTCCTTTTCAAAGATAATCTTATAGCAAACTCAGAATCATTATTTTCGCTTTCTGTAAAGATAAGAATAACATCATCACATTTGCAACTTGGATTCATACAATACTGATCATACATAATATATTTTATACCATTTACTTCAGTTCCTAAGACAAGCCCTTTTTTCTCTTCAAACACATCAAAATAACTAAAGGTATTACCACTTAAAATATCAGATTTTTCCATAGTTTCCACTTTTTTATCATTCCTATTTTCAGTCTATTAAAAAATGCATTCAAAGAACGATCCACTATTGAACATTATCTGTATGACCAGAACCATTCTTGATATAAATCTATCCATTTAAAATTCTTATGTCCTTCATCCAATTTGATGCTAGCTAATGGCAGTATTACTTTTTTCCTACCCAACCTGCCTTCAACAAGAATTCCATAATTTTCGTCTACTTTCATCTCTTGGTCTAAATGAATACAGCTGACTTCAAATTCTGCGATTTCTAAAGAGCCAACTTCCTCTTCATATAACGCAGTAAAAGGAAATATCATATGTTGTAATAGATATTCATAAAAACTCATTAAACTTGTCTCTTTTACATTGAGTAATTTGTCCATATAACTTGCTTTATATTTATTACCTCTCTCTAAACCGCTTATTCCTAATATTTGGGCAGCTTGAATTTCCCATTCTTCGATTTCAATCTGCTGATCATTCAACATATCTTGAGGAACGATTAATCCATTTACTATTGAAAGATTATTAAAAGGACTACCTTGAACAACTGACTCTATCGAGAAATTACTATCAAAATAGGTCATATTAAACATATCTCTAATTTTCTTCGACTTTTGCGAAGTCGTACTTTGCTTGGTGCCAAAATACTCAAAAATTTCTGTAGCAGACACATATGGTTGACTAGATTTATCAAATAAAAAATTAATCGTTCCCAAAGCATGGATTACTGCCGCAGCCCATATTTCAATACGGCCTGACAGGAATGGAATGTCTCTTTTTCTAGCCATTTTGTTTATTAATTTTTCAATTACTCCCTCATATTCTTCATTTAAAAATTGCTTACTAAACTCAATTGTTAATTTCAGTAATTCTGCCTTCTTTTCCTCTACCTTTTCTTTTGGTTTAGTCATACCCCACAACCCCTAATCTATTAGTCTGCTCTTAAAGTAGATTTTCTTAATTAATAGGAGAATTCGTTATCCTTTTCGTTATGACACTTTTTACATCTTTTCGGGTATGAAAGACCTTTTTTCTTATAAAATTGCGGCTCTCCCGTTGTAAAGGTAAATCGTTCTCCACATACCCAGCATTTTAAAAGTAGGTCATGCGGTTCAATACCCTCTAATGCTTCTTTGATAGATTCTGTTTTTTCCTTTACAACTGAATGATCAAACGGCTCTTTTCTATTTAATACATTTATAGTTGTTCGAATCTCATCTCTTACCTTTTTATAATCAACTTTCTCCCATAATTCTAGATAAGGGATAAGTCCTTGATCTCCGAATTCTTTAATCTTCTCAAGCAGCAATAGAATCATTTTCCTATTCCGATCCTTTAGATAGCTCATATCGGGATTTTGCTTTCCCTGCTTGACCCATTCCTTCCATTCATTTAAAAGTTCATCCGCACATTGATCGGACTCTATGTACCACCCCCGCTCTGTAAAAACAATCATTGGTAGTCTTCCATAATACTCAATATCTAGAAAATCATAATCGATCATCCAGTCAATTTTTTGCATAATTTCATCTAGATTTTCTGATTTATAATAACCATAGACAGGACACTTATCCAGCTCCAGCTGTAATACTTTCTTCTCCCGTGAGCCCTTTAAGATTTTGGCAAGAAGTGTTCTTCCACCTTTACAAATAATTTCATCAGCTGCTCTCAATATGACTTTTATTTCTTCATCAGATAATCGATCAGCCTTAGATTTCATCAAAATGGTAAGTCCTCCTCATCAACCCAGTGATCAGAAACAATCAGTTTTTGTTGTTTTTTGGGCTTTCTTTTTAATTCTTCACTGAGGGCAGGCTTAAATGTAATGACCCTATTGAACTTCTCCTCATATAGATCACGAATCCATACTTTTACAGGTGCTTTCCATAGCTGATTAGGCGTGGGGATATTTTTAATTAAGCTCTTAGCTGTCATCCCCAACTCCTTAGCCATTTGTAGATCAGTCTCATTCAATTTGCATCGTTTTTTGGCCTCTGCCCAAGCTTGTGAATTCCTTTTTGCCACCAACACCAAATCCTTCTTTTTAGACAATAAATTGTGAAAGATATTCTGCAATATAACTCATTATCCTTTTGTCCACCCACTAAACTTTTAACATTTTTTATCACTGTTCAGATTTTCAACTCCCACAACATTTCTTAAATTTCCTCCCGCTCCCACATGGGCAAAGATCGTTTCTCCCCACCTTTTGACGGGTTTGGAGACTAATGACCTCTCCTTTTTTATTGGGCAAAGGCGGTAATGCCTTCTTTTCCTGCGCGAATAGCTCTTCCGATGTATATCCCTTTAAATACCATTCCCTCGTATTATTCATAAGAAGAACAACGGCATCCATCAGTCTTTGCACTCCTTCTAAGCTTTCGAATGTCAGTTGAGTCTGTAAATATTGAAGAAGCTGACTAGGTTGATTGCCTAATTTTGCATGCATAATACAGTCCTCAACAAACTCCTTCGCCTCTTGTTTTGACATCCGATACTCTTTCGTAAATAGAGATAAAAGTTGAGAATAACCCTTTGGACACTCCACATAGTCCGTTTCACCTGCTTCAAGGAGCTGTTTCTTCGAGAATGGATAGTAATCAATATTCTTTCTAGATGCCTGCTCCTCTAAAATAACTAAAGGGTCTAGCACTTCCCAGTAAGAATAGCCATACCTGTTAATGTATATTTCTTGATAGTATTCCATCGCATGAAATATAACCTGATTGAAGGCAAGGTAATCTGGGTGAATAGGCGTGTAGTTCTCAACTAAATGCACTAACTCGTCATGCGGCACCGTTCCAAAATAATAGAGTAATCCGCGGGTAATCTTTATCCATTCCGTATTCCGCTTAACATCTGTAAGTATCGTTTCGTCTTGAATAATTTTCACTAGAGAAGGCAATAATTCCAAAGGGATCATGACGATTGGATTACCATTTTGAAAACTAGTAAACATAAAACCAGTTTTATGGAGATACTCCATCTCCTCGATTTCTAGATTGTTTGCGCTCATAACTCCATTATTGGCAATGATATTTTTTATTAAAAATAATCGTCGCTCATCGAACTGACTGATAATATTTCTGAAAAGAACAGGGATTGCCTCTGCCAAAGATTGAATTAACTCCGCCTTTTTCATCGAGCTTATATTTTTAATTTGCAGCTTTTTCCGGATGTCTTGAAGATCTGCGACTTTTAATGCGGATAGCGCTTCCTTTAATGAAGCTATTCCTATTATTTTATTCTTTTGATTCTTGTTTTTATTTACCTCCATACTTTACCCCTTTCACATTGCGTCCACCTCTGACAATATCAAAAGCCACGGCAACTCCTTACTAGCCATCTTTTTCATCGCATATTTATTTTTTCATTTTATCACGCATGTGCTTAATATGAACACTTTAAACGGGCCGACTACTCTAAAAGGAACTTTCTTATTCCTCCAACTAAACTTTCATATATAAAAAAGAAGCTTCCCATAAGTTGGCTCAACTTATGAGAAGCCTCTATAATTTGTTAACATTCCACTCTCATCTTACATAAAGCCCTTATATATCAAGGGTTTGAGGGCGTTTATTACATCATGCCGCCCATTCCGCCCATGCCGCCCATGTCAGGCATACCCATGCCTTGGCCAGCTGGTTCTGGTTTGTCAGCAACAACTGCTTCAGTTGTTAAGAACATAGCTGCTACAGATGCAGCATTTTGTAATGCAGAACGAGTTACTTTAGTTGGGTCAACGATACCAGCTTGAATCATGTTTACCCATTCGCCGTTTGCAGCGTTGAAACCAGTGCCGATTTCTTCGCGCTTTAAGCGGTCAACGATAACAGATCCTTCAAGGCCAGCGTTGTGAGCGATTGTGCGGACAGGCTCTTCCATCGCACGTAATACGATGTTGATACCAGTTGCTACGTCGCCTTCAGCTTGGATTTCAGCTACTTTGCTGTATACGTTAAGAAGGGCTACACCACCACCGGATACGATACCTTCTTCAACTGCAGCACGAGTTGAGTTTAAAGCATCTTCGATACGAAGTTTGCGCTCTTTTAATTCAGTTTCAGTTGCAGCACCAACTTTGATTACTGCTACACCGCCAGCTAATTTAGCTAAACGCTCTTGTAATTTTTCACGGTCAAATTCAGAAGTAGTTTCTTCTAATTGAACACGGATTTGGTTCACACGAGCTGCGATTTCAGCAGAATCTCCTGCGCCTTCAACGATTGTTGTATTTTCTTTTGTAACAACAACTTTAGCTGCACGGCCTAAAGAGCTGATTTGAGTAGTTTTAAGTTCACGGCCTAATTCTTCAGTAATAACTTCCCCGCCAGTTAATGCAGCGATATCTTCAAGCATTGCTTTACGACGATCACCAAAGCCAGGAGCTTTAACAGCAACCGCATTGAATGTTCCGCGAAGTTTGTTCACTACTAAAGTAGAAAGTGCTTCACCTTCAACATCTTCAGCAACTAACAATAATGGCTTGCCTTGTTGAACAACTTGCTCAAGAACTGGAAGGATTTCTTGAATGCTAGAAATCTTCTTATCAGTGATTAAAATATATGGATTTTCTAAAACAGCTTCCATTTTGTCTGTATTAGTTACCATGTAAGCAGAAGTGTAACCACGGTCAAATTGCATACCTTCTACTACATCTAATTCAGTTGTGAAACCTTTAGATTCTTCAATTGTGATAACGCCATCGTTGCCAACGCGCTCCATTGCTTCAGCAATTAATTGGCCAACTTCTTCGTCAGCAGCAGAGATAGCAGCAACTTGTGCGATTGACTCTTTGTTTTCGATTGGTTTAGAAATTGCTTTTAATTCTTGTACAGCAGTTGCAACAGCTTTTTCGATCCCTTTACGGATACCCATTGGGTTCGCACCAGCCGTTACGTTCTTTAAGCCTTCACGAATCATCGCTTGAGCTAGAACAGTTGCAGTTGTTGTACCGTCACCAGCAACATCGTTAGTTTTGCTTGCTACTTCAGCAACAAGTTTTGCACCCATGTTTTCGAATGCATCTTCTAATTCGATTTCTTTTGCAATCGTTACACCGTCATTTGTGATTAATGGTGAACCAAATTTTTTCTCAAGAACCACGTTGCGTCCTTTAGGTCCAAGAGTAACTTTTACTGCATTTGCAAGGGCATCAACACCACTTAGCATTTTGCGGCGTGCATCTTCACTAAACATAATCTCTTTAGCCATTGTTTAAAAACCTCCTCATATTGTTTAACTGTTTATGGTAAACTTATCTATTTGTCAGGCTCGAGCGCCCTCGTACTAGTAATTTAAGGACGCTGCACTTTTTCTAATTAAGCGCCAACGACTGCAAGAATATCAGATTCGCGCAGGATTAAGTATTCAGTACCTTGATATTTAACTTCTGTACCGCCGTATTTTGAGAAGATGATACGATCACCTACAGAAACTTCAAGTGCTACACGCTCTCCGCTTTCAAGTACGCGGCCAGTACCAACGGCAACAACTTTTCCTTCTTGAGGCTTTTCTTTCGCTGAATCCGGTAATACGATCCCGCTTGCAGTTTTTTCTTCTGATTCAACAAGCTCAATGATAATACGATCACCTAATGGTCTTAACAAATCAAACAACCTCCTCAAAGATATATGTAATTCTGACTTATTAGCACTCTCGTTTAATGAGTGCTAACACAATTATTATAATAATGAATCTCAAAATCTTTTGCAAGTGTGAAGCATAAAATTTTACAAAAAAAATAGAAAAGCGGAAGCGTTTAATGATTCCTTCAGACAACCTTATAAAGTATGGGAAAAACACGATATTCTATACCTATTTTTTAAAAGTATTTCTAAATTGAAACAATCCTGGTTTTAAGAGTAAAATTAAGAATAGTATAGATTAAGGTATGAGCGATTTGGCATCTTTGAAAATGAAGGATTATAAATAACCTAATCGGCAAAATTATTAAAATGGAATCTAAAGGGGACTAGATATTTGAAACGAGAATATTGGATAATCTTAGTTGTTTACATCGCAATGCAATTTTCAAGTTTAATCGGTGTACCACTCTTTTTGTATGGCTTTAAATACTTGGGGATTAACCAAAGCCTTGCGGTTCCGTCATGGCTCCTCGCAAGTTTTACGATTGCCTTATTAATTATTGTTTTTATGCTTCGAAAGGAAATGAACGATCGCAACTATAGAAAGAATGGTGGTTCATTCGGTATTTCGGTGGTATGGGCCATTGCCGGCATTTTCCTTGCCCTATTTTCCCAATACGTTGCGGCATTCATTGAGAACCTATTAGGGGTGGAAATGGGCTCTGAAAATACAAAAGATATTCTAAAGATTATCGAGGCCTTTCCATTGGCGATCATTGTTACCAGTATCATTGGCCCCATCTTAGAAGAAATTGTTTTTCGTAAAATCATTTTCGGATCGCTTCACAATCGATATAACTTTTTTATCTCTGCACTCATTAGTTCGGTCATTTTTGCTGCAGCACATATGGAATTTCAGCACATTTTGCTTTATTCGGCCATGGGCTTTACGTTTGCATTTCTTTATGTTATTACTAAATCCATTTTCGTGCCAATATTTGCCCATGTTGCGATGAATACCATGGTTGTCTTGGTTCAATCTATATTTAAAGACGATATTGAACGACTGCAAAGACAAGCGGAGGCCGTTCAAAACTTTATCGGAGGATTTCTATGAGACGTTCACCCTTGTTTTCAGGATTGATTTACTTTCTCCTTGGCGGCTTATTTACTTACTTCGCCATTGATGATGTACAAAGTAACGGCTGGGGGTTTTTCAGCTACATCCTCATTTTATTAGCCACCTTTGACTTTGGCTCAGGCCTAAAAATGGTCATCTTTCACATCAAATACAAAGATCAGTTAAAGAAAAAGAAGCAGAGAAAAAACTAAGGTGTCAGGCACCATGTGAATTCTTTTTTCACATGGTGCCTAACACCTTTTTACAATTCGCTGATTGGAAACTGAAATTCGCTGATTGGAAGTCCAAATTCGCCGATTAAACCCTCATATTCGCTGATTAGACAAGTAAATTCGCCGATAGAACCAATGACAACATGAAAACCCCATAAAAGAACAGGCAAAAACTTTACTACTATCCAGGACCAATGCTCATAACTTAGTCTCAAACCCCAAATAGTATGTTTATTACGAAAAAACTGACTCAAATAGGCTTTTTTCACCTAATTTTGAATCAGTTACTTTTTCAAACAATTATTTCGACACTTGTTCCTTATTGATGACCATCCGCTCTTTCCCAAGGATAAAGATAAATAGGAAAGCAAGGCCGGCTGGGACGAGTGCCCATGTGAATGTGTGGACGATCGAACTTGAGAGCGCCTCCGTGATTTTATCGAGAATTGGTGCGGGAATTAATTTTCTTGCTTCCTCCGATAATAAGGCACGTGAATCCCCGAAACTTTGCCCCTTAGGCATCTGCCCCATTCCCGCAAAAGCATTTTCCAACCCTTCTTTAAGGTCACTTCGTTGAATCGTACCAAAAACGGTGATCCCAATCGTCATTCCTAAGGAACGGATAAAGTTACTTGTCGAGGTGGCAGAGCCCCTTTGTTCCATTCCAAACGGATGAATCGCAGCCATACTCAACACCGAAAAAGAGAAGCCGACCCCCAAACCAATAATTATCATGTACAGCGTCAACACGGCTCTCTTTGTATCCGGTGAAATTGTGCTCAACAACAATAAGCCGCCAATCAATATTACTCCGGATATAAACATAATGTTTCTGTAACTCATCTTTGTCGTTAAGAAGCCGCCTGCTTGTGCAGTAACGACCGAACCAAGCATCATTGGCAATAAAATTAACCCTGAATTAGTGGCTGTTCCGCCATACACCCCTTGCACAAAGATCGGGATGTACACCGTAGCAGCCATGAATGCCGCACCATAAAATAAGCCAACAATCGTACTGCCTGCAAACAAGCGGTTCCTAAACATCGAAAAGGATATAATCGGATCCTTCGCTTTCGTCTCCACATATAAAAAGATCAAAAACAGAAGCCCGAATCCACCAAACAAACTCATGATCACCGTAGAATCCCATTCATATTTTTGTCCCCCAAGTTCAAGCGCAAACATTAAACAAACAACTGCTCCAACCAAGGTAACGGCTCCCGACCAATCAATAATTTGCTTTTTGTGAATGGGGGATTCCTTATAGGCAATGGTAATAAAAATCAGCGAAAGAATCCCTAGAGGCATGTTAATATAAAAAATCCAATGCCAGCTGATATAGTCTGTGATATACGCCCCAAGCAATGGCCCAAAAATACTCGATAAGCCAAAAACCGCTCCGAACAGTCCACCCATTTTTCCACGCTTTTCAGGAGGAAACAGGTCAAACATAATCGTAAAGGCAATCGGTACCAACGCTCCGCCGCCAATTCCCTGGATCGCCCGATAAATGCTTAATTGCGTGATCGTTTCAGCTGTTCCACACAATGCAGAACCTGCCATAAACAAGATCAATCCAAAAATAAAGAATCTTTTTCGCCCATACATATCCGATAATTTACCGAAAATCGGCATCCCCGCCATCTCAGCGACCATATAGGCGGAAACAACCCAGACAAAGCTTTCTAGTCCGCCTAGATCGCCTACAATTGTTCCCATCGCTGTAACGACAATCGTATTATCCATCGAGGCCATCAAAATACCTAGCAATAGCCCCGCAACCACTAGTCCTAACTTACTTTCCTTCGTCACCATTCACATTTCTCCCTTATATCTTTGTCGTCATTTTTACCGTTGCCTTTGAATCATGTGTGAAATCGTCCCTGTATTCCACCACTCCGATTTGGCAGCCAGGGCCAATTTTCACTTTGTTCCCGCGGACAATATCGGCTTTTGTATTTTCAAGATAAATGTCATCCCCTTCAATAACTTTCGCACTAAGGGACCCGATCTCCTTACCAAAGGGCAGCAGTGTGTTACTCCTTTTTTTCACCGTGATTTTCCCTCCGCCGATTTCCTCGGCACTGCTTTGCCCGAAACGAAGACCCACCTTAATGGTATCCGCCGTTAGTAAGCCTTTAATCTCAAAACCGCCGCT
Source organism: Neobacillus sp. MER 74 (assembly GCF_023714155.1). NCBI lineage: Bacteria > Bacillati > Bacillota > Bacilli > Caryophanales > Bacillaceae > Neobacillus > Neobacillus sp. MER 74. Next base: position 15,107 of record NZ_JAMAUV010000030.1, on the reverse strand, counting down.
CGAGTCAAACGTCTCATACTCCACATCACCATTCACCGCAATACTACCTTTAATGTTTGCCTCATCTCCCGTAAGACCTTCGCCGACTTCCAGCAATCCTAAAATCTTGATTTTTTTCATGTGAGCATTGCCGCCGACCAGCATCGTCCCCATCACTAGTGTATCCTCGGCTTTCATATTCCTTTTGACCTCTGCTTCGCCAAAAACTTTTACCGAGCCTGTTTTGACATTTTCAGCAGCTTCACTTGTGCCATATACATTGAAAGCCGAACATTCCACATCAGTCATAATGGTCCCTTCGCCGCGGATACTGATTTTATCGTAACGGCCGCCAGGGTAGCTTCCCGATCCATTAATAATAAGATTTCCGTTCTTTTCCATCATCACTCTTTTCCCTCCTATTAAACCCGTCTGTTTTCAGTAACCACGGCCTTTTTATCCATCGAAAATTCCTCTGTATATTCAACGAGACCAATCTGACAATTGGGACCAATCGATACCTGGTTTCCACGGACGACTTTGGCAGTAGTATTTTCGAGTTCAATTTTGTCCCCTTCGATTAATTCCACTTCCAGCTGTGGTTTATAAAAGGTCTTAAGTAAATGACCGACTAAGGATGATCCTTTCTGCTTTACTGTGATCGTTTGCCCGCCAATTTCATTTGCTTTACATTCTCCAAACATCTTTATGTCGATATGGTCAGCATTTAGAAGCCCGCCAATCGTAAACTGCGATTCTGCTTTAAAAATTTCCGCTTCACAGTCCTCCCCGGCCGTAAAGGTGCCATGGATTTTGATTTCCTCACATTTAACCCTGCCGCCAACGGTGCTTTTACCATTCACTTTTAATTTTTCCACCGATAGGTTTTTGTCGATTCGTGCTGATCCATCAATCGATAGGTTCTGTGCCTCAAGATTCCCTTTGAACCTCCCATTCCCGTTCACCTTTACTTTCTCAGAAATGACATTTCCATTCAGGATACCTGAACCATTGCAATCAAGTTCCAGACATTCTAAATCGCTGTTAATCGTCCCTCTGCCATTTAATGTAACTATGCGGAACTGCCCCCCGTTGGACGCACCGAAGCCATTAATCACCAAGTCTCCTCTGCTTTTCGTATCCATCGTCAGTCTCCTTTATAATAATTTCGCTTTAATCTCTTCCATGCACTTCATCAGTGAAAGGACAGTGACTACCTTCGTACCACGTTCAAAGTGAAATTCTTCTGCATTTACGAGTAATAGACATGATGACATTCCCAACTTTCGGGTAATCACTAACTCACAGCTTTTTTGCTTCATTAATGCTGTATGGTCCTTTAACACCTGCAAGACCATTTTCCCTTCCTCTAGGTTTATTTCTCCCGATTGAAGCAATTTGTCTAAAACAAACACTTCCAGCATCCTTGTAAAATTAAATTCCAAACTACCGTTTTCCTGTTCTAAGTAAAAATCGACAACCGCTGTCGAAACAATGTTACGTTTTATTAATTCATCCTTGTTATAATTTAAGTTTGCTACATTAGGTGAGAACATATCTGCTAGTTCATCTAAGGATAAGTTTTCCTTCATTGTTTGGATTTTTTCGATTCTTTCAAGGATCTTCTCCTTAGGAAAAAATGTTTCTTGACCTGTAAACGTAGACTTGCGCACAAACCATTCTTCCGGGATTAAGTCCTTTCGTTTCCATCTATATAGCTGTCCATAGGATATTCCTGCTAATTCTAATAGGTCTTTCTTTGAGATTAACTCCTCACTCATACTAAAAACCCCTTTCCACAAACAATGTAACATAACACTGTTACGCTTGTAAAGTGCAAATGTAAATATTAGGCTGTCCTAATTATTTTCACCAAAAAAAAGCCCTTCACGTTGATTACCGTGAAAGACCTTATGAAACTTATTCTCTTCTAACACCGCCAATGGGTTGAATTGGATTTCTAAATGATTTCTACTAGTTTTTTGCTACTTGTTCCTTTTCTAGCTACTCCCTCTTCAATGGCTGCGTTCGAAACGGCGGCGGCAACTCTTTCCCCTACACGTGAATCCAAGGCGTTTGGAATAATATACTGCGGTGAAAGTTCTTCATCCGATACAAGTCTTGAAATGGCGTAGGCGGCGGCAAGCTTCATCTCCTCTGTGATATCGGTCGCCCTTACATCAAGAGCTCCGCGGAAGATCCCTGGAAAAGCGAGTACATTATTTACCTGATTAGGATAATCAGAACGGCCTGTTCCAACTACTGCTGCACCGGCTGCTATAGCCTCCTCAGGATAGATTTCTGGTACCGGGTTTGCCATTGCAAAAACGATTGAATCTTTATTCATTGTTCCGACCATTTCCCCAGTTAAAGCCTTTGGCCCTGAGACTCCGATAAAAACATCCGTATCTTTAATAGCATCTTGTAAGGTGCCCTGTATCCTGCGCAGGTTTGTTTTCTCTGCTATTTCTGCCTGCCGATCGTTCATCCACATTTCACCTGGGCAAACAATGCCTTCCAAGCTTACTAACGTAATATCCTTAAAGCCGGCAGTTAATAAAAGCTTGGCAATCGCAATCCCAGCAGAACCTGCGCCATTGATAACTACCTTTACCCTATAGATACTTTTCTTAACAATTCTAAGTGCATTTAAAAGGCCCGCCAGTACGACAATCGCTGTCCCATGCTGGTCATCATGAAACACAGGAATGTTTAATTCCTTTTTTAAGCGTTCTTCAATTTCAAAACATCTTGGAGCAGCAATATCCTCCAAATTGATTCCGCCGAACGTTGGCTCTAATGCTTTGATGATATTGACTATTTCATCGACATTTTTTGTTCCCAAGCAGAGCGGATAAGCATCAATCCCTGCGAATTGTTTAAATAAAACTGCCTTCCCCTCCATTACCGGCATTGCTGCTTCGGGACCAATATCTCCTAACCCTAAGACCGCTGTTCCATCTGTGACAACAGCTACTAAATTGCCACGACCTGTATGCTCAAAAGAAGCCTCACTATTTTTGGCAATAATCTTACATGGTTCCGCTACACCTGGTGTATAGGCTAAACTTAAATCATCTGCATTGTTAACTTCTACCTTACTGACGATACTAATTTTCCCGGCAAGTTTTTTGTGAAGCAGCACGGCCTCTTCTTTGATCATTCTTTCATTCATTCCAACCTTCTCCTTTTGCTCTAACCTAAGTCAAGATGTTAATCTGGGTGACGAAAATCAAATCTATTATTTAAAAAGTCGAGCCGTGACAGATAGTCACAGCCCTTTTGAGGAATTACTAACTTAATAATTTCAGTAAAAGAATTGCCAATATAACGGTGGATGCGCCGCCAATTCTTGTGGAAACTTGGGCAAATGGCATTAATGACATCCGATTAGATGCCGAAAGAATCGCGACATCCCCCGTACCTCCTAAACCACTATGACAGCCTGTAACAATTGCTGAGTCAACAGGATACATCTTCATCAATTTTCCTACAAAGTAACCCGTAGTAATCATTGCGACTACAACAGAAGCACAAACAACCGCATATCCAGGTGTTACGATCTTAACTACATCCTTAAGCGGAATATAAAGCATCCCTAAACCAACCATTAATGGCCATGTTAAACTTGATGATACAAATTTATATAAGTGATACGCACCTTGTTCCATTTTAGCTGGCATTACCTTAATACTTTTTACTACTGCTGCTGCAATAATCATTAACACTGGTCCAGGAATTCCAAGAAATTTATTTCCAAGTCCACCTAAGATAAAGAAACTACATGCTATTAACAATCCTGCACCCATAAGTGGGAAATCAACCGGCTTATCAATCGTTGCGGCTTCTGTGATTCCGTCGCCGCCTTTTGTTTTCACTATTACGCCATTACCCGTAAGATGCTTCTTTTTCTCACCTAACCGCGATAAAATACCTGCACAAACGATCGCAACAATATTTCCAATAACCGCAGCTGGGATTAATTGCCCTACAAATGTTTCTGAGGATTTTCCGAGAACCTCCGCGTAGCCTAATGAAAGGGGTAAAATCCCTTCTCCGATTCCTCCACCAATAATGGGAACCACAATATAGAATAAGGTGTGTTTCATGTCATAACCAAAAAGCAATCCAACAAGAACCCCTACGATAACAGAAGCAATGGTTCCAAAAATAAGCGGGATAAACATTCGTGTGAAACCTTGAATTAAGACTCTCCGATTCATCCCAAGAATACTTCCGACTACTAAAACAGAGATATATAGATAAAGGAAATTTGATGTTTTCATTAATTGCGTAACCGCATTCATTCCAGTTGTGTTAATCACACTAAAATAGACTAATATAGATGGGACCAACAGTGCTAGAATTGCCGGACCGCCAATATCCTTCAAGACCGGAATCTTCATACCAAGGTCACCAAGTAAAATCCCCATAACAATAATGATGGCAAAGCCGCCAATCATGTCAGCTGGAAGCAATTTATAGACAGCTGAAAAGTAGACAACAGCTGCGATAACGATATAAAGCGGCAGTGGAATAACCCCTATCTTCATACTGCCAATTTTACCTAAAAAACCTTTCTTTTCTTCCTTTTCCCCTGAAACAACCGTAAGCGGTTGCAATTTTCTAACTGGTTCCATAAATTCCATCCCCCTATTAAATTTATGTCTCTATCATATTCCCGATTGAAACGCTTTCATAGTTTATGTAAATTTAATAAGATTTTTGTAAATAAAAAAAGTAAGCAGTTTTCGGCTGCTTACAAAAAGGCTTTGATTAGATGTTCTTTCATTTGATTATATTCATGCTGGTATACAGGTCTGCCGACGGTACCGTAAATTACCTTCACATCAAGAATTCCGATTTCCTTTAAAAAGTTTAAATACTTACGAACCGATACCCGAGAAATGCCGACCACCTTTACAACGTCCTCTGTTGAAAACGGAGCATTTTTTAATTCCTGAATGGCTTCCCAAATTTGTTTTAAGGTGTCTTTTGTCAATCCTTTCGGGAGGTCTTCGATAAGAGACTTTTCCTCTCGGTGCAGGATCTGCTGGTCCAGTACGTCTTGATTAATTACATGTTGTGTCTGAATAATCTCTGTTTGGTTCTTATAGTCAACTAACGCTCTGCTAAATCGGTCAAATTCAAAAGGTTTAATTAAATAATCTACAGCTCCGTACCTCAAGGCTTTTTTAATCCGCTCCATGTCTGACGCTGCTGAAATAATAATTACATCGGTCTCTTTCTCATTTTCGCGGAGGTAGGTTAACAGCTCTAAACCTAGTTTCCCCGGCATAAATATATCAAGCAAGATAAGATCTATTTCTAGCTTTTCCAATTTCATAATCGCCTCATCTACAGATGCAGCCATTGCCATCAATTTAAATCCAGGGACCTGCTCAAGATAGCGTTTATTGAATTCAGCCACCATTGGATCGTCATCAACGATCATCACTCGGATCATTTCTGTCCCCCTCCCCATCATATGGTATATACACGGCGAAAACGGTCCCTTTTTCAGGCTTTGATGATAGAATTAAATCCCCGTCCAACTTTTTAACCGCCTGCGAAACGAGATACAATCCTAATCCTCTATTTTCGCCTTTTGTGGAGAATCCTTTGTTGAAAATTTGGTTTTGTATTTCTTCACTCATCCCTTTTCCGGTATCTTTTACTTCAATTGTTAAAATATCATCTGCATAATCAAGGGAAACTGTTACTTTTTTGAGTGGACAACCGCTCACAGCCATAATCGCATTATCAATTAAATTACCTAAAATCGTAATCAGTTCATGTGTTATATCAGAATCCTCGGGTTGAGGAATTGGTTGTTCACACAAAACTGATAACTCTGTCCCCGATTCCCTTGCATAACTTAACTTTCCAATTAAAAAGCCTGCTAATACAGGGTCCTTTATTTTTTTGGTCACAAAGCCAATTTCGTTATTGCGATGATTAACCGTTTCATTGATGTATTCAACAACTTTTTCATAATACCCTGTATGGACCATCCCTAAAATAACATGAAGCTTATTCATATATTCGTGTGCCTGGGCTCGAAGTGCATCGGCGTAAGTTCTCACTCCAGTCAGTTCTTCGGCGAGTACTTGTATTTCTGTTTTATCGCGAAAAGTTGCAATGGCCCCTACGACCTTATTCCCAACAATAACAGGGACTCGATTAGTTAAAATGGTCATTCCATTTAAATTCTGTTCTTCATCCAATTCAGCTTTACCCGTTTGTAAGAGATCTTTTAAGCGCGTGGTAGACAAATACCTTTCTATATTTACCCCCATCGGATTATCCGGCAGTCCTGCCTTGTGAAACATCTTTAAAGCAGCTCGGTTGACAAGTGTTATCTTTGACTCTTGATCAACCGCGACAATTCCTTCTCTGACGGATTGAAGCATAGCGCTTCTTTCTTCTAATAATTTTGCGATCGCAAACGGCTCAAGCCCAAGTAAGATTTTTTTGATATATCTAGCTAAAATAACAGCCCCAAGAACACCGATTAATAGACCGATCAGGGTTCCAATATAGATCCCAGTTCGGCTCTTTTTGACGGCCTTTTCCACATTATCCAGCGAAATCCCAACGGCCACTGCCCCGATTTGTTTCCCTTTTTCGTCCTTAATGGGTGTAAAAGAGCGTAATGAAGGTCCCAGCGATCCCTTTGATATTGACGCATGCTCTCTTCCTTTTAAAACAGGTCCTTCATCTCCACCCCTGAATGGCAACCCTATTTTATTACTGTCGGGGTGGGATTTTCGAATGGCATTCATATCCATCACGACAATAAAGTAAACATTTGTAACTTTCCTCATTTCATTTGCATAGCTTTGAATGTCCTTTTCATCGCGTTTCCCACTCATCGCCTCAATCACAAGCGGACTATGTGCAACCATGCGAGCTACACTTCTTGCTTGCTCCGCCTGATTCTTTTCCGTCTCTGAAGCAATTCTGGAACTTATAAGTAAATCCGTTATCAACAGCGAAAAAGTAACCACTACACAAACGAATACAATAATTACTGATTTTAAACTCCATCTGCCCCTTCTCATATTTCCCTCCAGCTGTGCCGGGTGTCAGGCACCATCTTGATCATCCCTTGATGACAATGTAATCATTCAGGTAAGTAAACGCAAAAAAGCTGCAAAGCTTGCTATGACAGAACTTTGCAGCATTGGAAGCTTTCTTTAACTTATCAGTAATATGGCTCCTGCTAAAATAGGGGTCAGGACCATCGCACTTTTTAACACGGGCTGAGGTGCAAAGTCCGTAAACTTGGCCCCGACATAAGAACCAATCATGGTTCCTGCCACCACTTCAAATAACAATGGGAAGTTCAAGTATCCTTGAAAATAATAGCCAGCTCCCCCTGCTAAAGCGATGGGCAGAATAACAAGCATGGTTGTACCCACAGATTGTTTAAGCGTAAGTCCCAAGATTAAAAGCAGTCCGATTTGAATGAACGGTGCAGCACCAATCCCAAATGTCCCAGACAACAACCCGGTAACCAAACCGACTAGCGCTGCTTTCTTAATGAGAAGAAGGTTGCTCGGTTCGTCTTTTTTATAGTTTGCCTTAATTTTTTGAACGATAAACAATCGTACGACCAAGATCAAAGCGGATAGAAACAACATCCCTGCGGTTAACCAATGCAAGGAATGGATGGGAATCAAACCAGCTAGCTTTGAACCAAAATAGGAAGCAATCGACCCAAAGCCTCCGACAATTAGACCCGTTTTAATCGAAATATTTCCTTGTCGAAAATGACTGTACGCACCTGACAAGGTAGTAAACACCATGGCAGCTAAAGATGTCCCTAAAGCGACATGGATGGGAACTCCAAAAACCACTGTTAAAATGGCAATAATAAAGCCAGAACCTCCTGCTCCGACAAATCCTAATAATACCCCAAGTACAAACATAGTCAGCACGACCGCCAACTTCATCCCCTCCAATTGCAAAAACCCTAGATGTCACTCTAGGGAATGTGTGATCTATAATCCCGATAGTAATCGCTTGCAAATAAACTACCTACATCTTAGTCCAGCCCTCAGTATTTTGATAGATTATGTAATTAAAAAAAGCAGGGTATGAAGCATACAAAAGAGCTCTCCACAAATGTTGTGAAAAGCTCTTAACTAAATTACTATTCTTCTTCCTCTAATTCCACCGTCGGATAATGCTTTAAAAAATAAACAAGCGATTGCAGTTCCACTGCTAAGTCAATATGATGGACTCTAATTTGCGGGGGAACATTTAAGCGTGCTGGCGTAAAGTTTAATATTCCCTTTATATTTGCACTCACAAGTCGATCAGTAATCATCTGTGCAACTGGGGCTGGAACCGTTAATATCGCAACGGATATACCTCCCTCAGATAAAACCTTCTCCAATTCATCCATTTGATAAACCGGGACCTCGCGAATTTTCGTTCCCATTTTTTCTGGATCCACATCAAAGGCACATTCTATTTTCGTGTTATTATTCTTTAAAAAATTATAGTTTAAAAATGCTGTGCCCAGATTCCCTACCCCTATTAAAGCAACCTTTGTTAATTCATCCTGGTCCAAGGTTTTACGAAAGAAGGAAATCAAATAATTGACATTATACCCATAACCTTTTTTTCCTAAAGCTCCGAAATAAGAAAAATCGCGGCGAATCGTGGCTGAGTCGACCTTTACGGCTTCACTTAGTTCGGCTGATGAAACCCTTTGCTTACCGGAAGAATGCAGGTTTTTAAGAAATCGGTAATAAAGGGGCAGCCGTTTGGCTGTCGCCTGTGGTATTTTCATTGTTTCATTACTCATAATCTCCCACACCCCATGGATAATTTAGTTAAAAATCATTTAACTTTTTCGTTTCTCTTAAAATCACCATTTTTACCGCCTGTTTTTTCGACAAGATATGTAGGGCCAATCACCATACCTTTATCAACAGCTTTACACATATCATAAACCGTTAAAGCGCATGCTGACGCAGCTGTTAACGCTTCCATTTCTACACCTGTATTCCCCTTGGTTTTAACGGCTGCCGATATATTTAAGCGATAATTCTCTTCTGTGTCCTGCTCCCAGGAAAAAGATATATTAACCCCCGTTAAGGGGATCGGATGACACATCGGAATCAAATCCCACGTCTTCTTTGCTGCCATGACCGCAGCTACCTGTGCCACTGCTAAGACATCACCTTTTTTTATCGCGTGATTCGTAATTCTATCGTAAATTTCTTTCCTAACTGTAATACTGGAATGAGCAAGTGCCGTCCGTGCTGTTTCTGGCTTATCACTGACATCGACCATTTTTGCTCGGCCTTCTTCATTAAAATGCGTTAATTCTGCCATATAAATAATCCTCCCTTCAAATCATACACTATTTTTCCTTATCTGTCTGTGAAACTTTGAACGAAATTCAAGGTTTTTGCCGATTTAACACCTTCATCCACCTAATCTGCGCCTCAGTTTATTGCCGATATACGGGGAATAAGGTACACTAAACCTATGTAATAGAGGTGAAAAAGAATGATTTTGTTACAGGTTAATCAACTACAAAAATATTATGGTGCTGACCTAATTTTATCGAATATTAAATTAGAATTACAAACTCGAGACCGTGTGGCTCTAGTTGGTCGCAACGGGGCAGGAAAATCAACATTATTGAAGATTATTGCTGGCCACTTGTCACATGATGGCGGTGAAATCATCAAACCAAAAGAAGTAATGATTGGCTATTTAGCCCAAAATACTGGTTTAGAGTCCACTTTGTCGATATGGGACGAGATGTTGACTGTATTTGAACCGCTGCGTTTAATGGAAAAGTCACTTCGGGCCCTTGAAGAGCAAATGGCCGATCCTAATGTATTTGATGATACTGGAAGATACGAGAGAATCCTAAAAGAGTACGACCATCTTCAAGTGAAATTTAAGGAGCAGGGTGGATATCAATACGAGGCAGAGCTCCGTTCTGTACTCCATGGGTTAAATTTCCCTGATAAATCCTTGATGATATCAAGTTTAAGCGGCGGACAGAAAACGCGTCTTGCCCTTGGTAAACTGCTATTAACTAAGCCTGATATCTTAATATTGGACGAGCCGACCAACCATCTTGATATTGATACCCTGTCCTGGCTGGAGCAATATTTACAAAGTTATCACGGGGCCATTTTGATTGTTTCCCATGACCGCTATTTTTTAGATAAGGTGGTTACGCAGGTATATGAAGTGTCCCGCAAGCAAATTCAACGATTCACAGGCAACTATAGTGCCTACCTAGATCAAAAAGCGGCCAATTATGAGCGTGATTTAAAGCTTTTTGAAAAGCAACAGCAAGAGGTGGCAGATCTTCAGGATTTTATCAACCGGAATTTGGCACGTGCATCAACGACCAAACGAGCCCAAAGCCGCCGCAAAAAGTTAGAGAAGATGGAACTGATGGACCGCCCCTTAGGAGATGAAAAATCGGCAAACTTCTCGTTTGAAATTGAAAAACAAAGCGGCAATGACGTGTTAACGGTCGATTCCCTTGCTGTCGGTTATCAGGGCGAAAAGGTCTCAGAAGCCATTTCATTTCGTGCCTATAAAGGAGAAAGCATTGCCTTAGTTGGCCCAAATGGAATTGGTAAATCAACCTTATTAAAAACAATTATTAAAAAGCTTCCTGCCCTAGACGGAACCATTCTCTATGGAACAAACCTTTCCATCGGATATTACGATCAGGAACAGGCTGAATTAACTTCCAATAAGCGTGTTTTGAATGAACTCTGGGATGATTACCCGTTAAAAAACGAAAAAGAGATTCGAACGGTTCTTGGTAATTTCTTATTTTCCGGTGATGATGTCTTAAAAATTGTCTCCACTTTAAGCGGCGGGGAGAAAGCTCGACTTGCTTTAGCTAAGCTTATGTTGGAAAAAGCCAATGTTCTAATTTTAGATGAGCCCACCAACCATTTGGATTTAGATAGCAAGGAAGTTCTTGAGAATGCATTAATCGATTACCCTGGCACAATTCTTTTTGTCTCCCATGACAGGTACTTTATTAACCGAATTGCCACAAAGGTCTTGGAACTGAGCCGCCATGGCAGTACAGAGTATTTAGGGGATTATGATTATTATGTAGAGAAGAAATTGGAGCAGGAGGAGCTTGCTGCCCTGGCGCTGGCGGATATTCAAAAAGGGTCTGCACAAATGGAAGCATTTGAGAAAAATACTTATCAACAGGATAAGGAAAGCAAGAAACAAGAACGTCAGCGAAAACGGAAATTAGAAGAAGTGGAACAAAGAATTGAAGAACTGGAAGAGCAAATTCAGGAATTCGAACAGCAGTTATGTGATCCAGATATCTTTCAAAATCATGAAAGAGTATTAGAAATCAACATAAAAAATGAAAAAGCCAAGGCTGAACTCGAGCAACTAATGGAAGCATGGGCGGAATTGGCAGAGTAAAAACCGAGCAGTGCTTGGTTTTTTCTTTTTGGCTGTGTTAAAGGTTAATGTTGATTTTGGCACTCTGTTGCTCTTCGTTCCAGGCACGAAGACTCCTGTGGGAGTACGGGGCAGGGGATACCCCGCAGGAGCAAAGCGACGAGGAGGCTCCCGGGCACGCCCGCGAACCGCTTGTGCCTGGAACAGAAATCAACAGACAAGTTTAACACAGCCTTCTTTATAATAAGACATATATCGACAACATTCGATATAAACACCTTTTAAAAAAATTATTCACTTTTCCACAAGCTTATTCACATTGTGAACAGAGTATTCCCAATGATATTTTTAGTTTTCCACAATATCCACAATAACTATCCCACTTATCCACATTATACACAGAAAACAATCCACTTATCCACATTTAAGATTATTTTGATGGAAGTTCAAAAATTCTTATCAACAAAAAAACTCTTCTTATCCAGAAGAGTTTCTAATTATATAATTCAATATCTAATCCAGGATTGGCGTTTAACGTCAAATTTGCTCGAATTCCCTTTTCAAACATCACACTTCCAGCAGCAGCGATCATTGCTGCATTATCTGTACATAGTGATAATGGCGGGATGACTAATTCAATCCCAGGTTTCTTGGAAAAAACCTTCTCTAACGCCTGTCTAAGTCCTTTATTCGCTGCAACCCCGCCCGCTACCAATACTTGCTCTACGCCGTATTCTGTGACCGCTCTTTCTGTTTTTGTGACTAAAACTTCAATGACGCTTTCTTGAAAACTTGCAGCTAGGTCTTCAGGGGCGATCACCTCACCTCGTTGCTCCGCATTATGGACCGTATTAATAACAGCGGATTTTAAACCACTAAAACTAAAATCATAGGAGCCTTCCTCCAGCCATGCCCGAGGTAAGTTAATCGTCGGATTTCCAGACTGAGCCAGGCGGTCAATATGAGGGCCTCCAGGGTACGGCATATTTAATGTGCGGGCTACCTTATCGTAGGCTTCCCCTGCAGCATCATCTCTAGTTTCCCCAATCACTTCAAAATGGCCATGTTCCTTCATATACACCAGTTCTGTATGCCCGCCAGAAACGACAAGAGCGAGGAGCGGGAATTTCATTTCGGTTACCAGCCGATTTGCATAAATATGGCCGGCAATATGGTGAACAGGAACGAGTGGTTTGTTCTCAGCAAAAGCTAATGCTTTCGCGGCATTTACCCCAATTAAAAGGGCACCGACCAGCCCAGGGCCCTCTGTGACAGCAATCGCATCAATCTCAGCAAACGAAATATTAGCTTGCTTTAAGGCTTCCTCGGTAACAATGGTGATTTGTTCAACATGGTGGCGGGAAGCAATCTCTGGCACAACACCACCAAAACGTTTATGACTTTCAATTTGAGATGCCACAACATTTGCCACAATCTCACGGCCGTTTTTAATGATTGCGACAGCCGTTTCATCACAACTTGTTTCAATTCCCATAATCCATTGATCTTTTATCATAAATTTACCCACATCACTAAACCATCTTCCTGATTATCTGAATAATAATTTTTACGGATTCCTCCATTTTGAAAGCCTAGCTTTCGATAAAGAGACTGTGCCACATGATTGGTCACACGTACTTCAAGTGTCATGGTCTTTGCTCCCATCTCCCGGGCTACTGACATCATTTTTTGCAATATAGCTTCCCCCAGCTTCCGGCCCCTATATTCAGGCAAGATTGCTACATTCGTCACATGGGCCTCGTCAATGACAATCCACGCTCCGCAGTATCCAAGAATTTTATTATTTTCTTCTAAAACGATATAAACAGCAAATCGATTATTGTGTAATTCATTATAGAAAGCTTCACGACTCCATGGGGTCGTAAAAGATGCATGCTCTACTTCTAAGATCTGATCAATATCCTCTTCCCTCATATTACGAAAAACAAATGAATCTACCATAACTCTCTATTCCTATCCATTTCATATTTTTCCTTTCGCTTCTAACCATTTCGCTTCAGCCTCAGCTAAACGAATATAATTTGGGACAAAAGAATGTATGTCCTCTCCAGGTTTATCCTTGCCAAGAAGGGCAAGCTCTGATGGACGAGGATTATGTTCTGTGATCGCTGCAAAAACAGCCTGTGATTCCAAATGGTCAGCGATTGTTGCTTGATGGAGTAATAAATCATTTCCGATAAATAATATAGATTTACCGGCTCCTTTTAGAGACTCTGCCCAATCGGCTAACATGACCAAGCGATCCTCTTTAACTGTTAGGAATTCACTGCCATGATTTTGGTATAATCCCGTATATACTTGTCCCCTTCTAGCATCAAAGAGAGGCGAAACATAGCCATCAAAATAACGGCTGACACCTGATGCTAGAATTTCAAGGCTGGAAATACCGACAAGTGGAATGTTTAGGGTCCATGCTAACGTTTTAGCAATAGTTACCCCAATTCTAACTCCTGTATAAGAGCCTGGCCCCTTGGCTACGACAATCTTCGTTAAATCTGCAGGCACCCGCTCACAATCCTTCATCAGTGTTTGAATAGCAGGCATAATCCGAACAGAATGGTTCTTTTTTAAATTGGTTATATATTCTCCAAGTACTTGATTCTCTTCAATAAGCGCTACTCCTAAGGCATAGTTAGAAGTATCAATCGCTAATATCGTCATGAAAAAATCTCCTTACATAATTGCTCATATCTTTTTCCTCTCGGGGCGAAAACCATTCTTCTTTGATCCCCTTCTTCACGATACAAGTAGATGGTCAGTCTTTCCTCGGGAAGCTGCTCCCCAATTAAATGTGCCCATTCTACTACCGTTACTCCATCTCCTTCAAAGTACTCATCAAACCCCAGGTCTTCAAATGCATCTGCCACCCGGTAGACATCCATATGATATAATGGCAGGTTTCCTTTATATTCTTTAATAATGGTAAATGTCGGGCTATTAACGGTTTTCTTAATTTCTAAGCCTTTAGCCAACCCCTTTGTGAAAGTTGTTTTTCCTGCACCTAAATCACCTTCCAGTGCAATGACATCTCCCGGTTTTAAGAGTCCAGCCAATCTTTCGGCAAACTGAGAAGTCTCCTCAGAATCCGTTGTCATACGTTCATATTGTTTCATTCGATCACCTTTTTATTTTAACATCGTAGCACATATCTTCATTTTACCTTATTTATCTGCAAAAAAACCTTAGGATTTCTCCTAAGGTGCCTATTTCATATGTAGTTTACCTGATTTTTTACAATTGAGCAAAAAAAGGCATAAAAAAAGACGAAACTTTGTTTCGTACTCATTTTACAATATAAATGGCGGTCCGGACGGGACTCGAACCCGCGACCTCCTGCGTGACAGGCAGGCATTCTAACCAACTGAACTACCGGACCAGAGTACTTTCAAGCAATGCTTGAAAATAACTTAATTGCGGGGACAGGATTTGAACCTGCGACCTTCGGGTTATGAGCCCGACGAGCTACCAGACTGCTCCACCCCGCGACGATTAAATTAGTGCACCATAATATTATATTACTAAATCAAATAATTATACATGGTTTTTTAAAACCGCCTGGCAACGTCCTACTCTCACAGGGACGCGTGTCCCAACTACCATCGGCGCTGAGAAGCTTAACTTCCGTGTTCGGTATGGGAACGGGTGTGACCTTCTCGCCATTGCTGCCAGACTATTTTGTT